>MHYW01000054.1 GCA_001828545.1 Planctomycetes bacterium RIFCSPHIGHO2_12_FULL_52_36 | reverse complement strand
AATCGGGCAGGGTTATCTCTCCGACCTTTTCGTTGCGGGTAGTGTCAATGATGTCAATCTTATCCCACAAGCTGCCTGAGCAACAGACATAGGCCTTCTTGCCATCGGCAGTGAGCTTTACACTGCAAGGCCAGTCTCCTACCTTGATTGTCTTTGTAACTGCCTTTGAGGCAATGTCCACCACTGAGACGCTGTCAGACTCAGCGTTGGCTACATACAAGGTCTTGCCGTCAGGGGTGCATGCGGCGTATTCAGGCTGGACCTCTACGGCAACTTCCCCTACAACCTTCTGGGACTTGGCGTCTATAAAGGTGACGCTGTGACCAGACTGGTTGACTACAAATAGGGTGTTGCCGTCAGGTGAGGTGGAAATGTGGAAAGGTGATGTGCACTCCGTCTTTACACGGGTCCCCTGAACGAAACCCGCATAGGTGGTTTGGGCAAGGATAAGGCTGAGGATTGCAGCCCCCAGTATCCCTGCCAGTAATCTGCTTCTATTCATCTACTAACCCTCCTCCGACTTGTGATAGAACCTCGCCATAGGCAAATTCGCCTACGGCGTAATAAGAAACCATCAAAGGACTTCACTAACCCTGGTGTGGACAAGTACCCGACTTGGTACACTCCGTTTTAAGAGGCTTACCGCACGTGGGGCAATTACCAGGATTTTCTATCTGTTCCTCGTAGGCGCCAGCTACCAAAGTGTGACCTGTACCTGGCTCATCAGAGTTGTGCCCGTCTGGGCACTTAAATACGACTTTGGCGAGATCCTTCTGACTTTGTGTATCGTCGCCATCATCCTCACACACCCCACCGAGCTTAAGCAATTGCGCCTTATTATAGCACTTACCACACTTTATGCAGACAAAACCCGATTTCTGGCAAGCCCAGCAGTAAGGTAAATTCATGTGGGGGTTCTTCTCCCCCTTGTGTTTCTCCCAGTCCCATACGTACTGCTGATTTTTGCAGTCCGGGAACTCGCTCACCAGCTTGCAGGTATCGCACCAGAACTTCTTAAAGACCTGAACTGGTTTGCAGGGCTGGCCTTCTGCAGAGGCTAGCGGGGCGAGCAACCCAAGTAAGAAGAACGCTACTAAGCAAGTTAAGCCGTATCGCTTCACTCTTCTTCACCCCCCTTCTTTCTTGTTATTTTTCCCAGGCAGTTTTAGAGGCAGACCTTCTTTATACCTACTCGTACCAGGCAAAAGATTATACATGACAGATTAAATATGTCAACAAATTTTTTGAAATTCCAGCACCTCTTCGGACGCCAGTCGTAAAACCACGAATTCTAGACGTTTACACCTCTACCTCCAGTACCTCCAGGCCTAAATGAGGTCTAGGATAAAGGAAGACACCATTAAGCTAGTAAGCATTAACCCTATAAGGAGTAAAGGCACTGCAACAATCTTGGATAGTAGCGATAGGGTCCTGTTGGGCGGCACACGGTAGGTCTCCAGGATACCTGCCTCCAGGAGCCTTTTGTACTGCGTGGGCCTCTCGTGCTGTAGTTCTTCCCCTGACACCCTGCCGGTGAACATGGCCTCGTCCACGGGGACCCTGTCTGGGAGAAGATGGGTATGGATAAAGTGTATAGTGAAAACAAAGGCGGCGGCCAGTATGGCCTCATAACGATGGGCTACTAGGGCTATGTCCATTGCCCATCCTGGAAATGCTATAGAAAAGGTGGTGGGGAACCAGAGCATGAAACCTGTAACGGCCATAACTATGGTACCCCACATGAGGGAGAGGTACTCAAATTTCTCCCAGTATATCCAGCGGTCAAAGGCGGGTCTTGGACCAAAACCCAGTAGCCACTTTACGTCTGCCAGGACGTCCACCACGTCTCTAGGCTGTAGCATTATTGACTCTACCCCCCACATTATCTTTGCCCCTTCCCCTTTCCTCAGCACTATGTTGGAGACGTAGGCGAAGTGGAGGAATGCGCAGAGGAAGGTCATCCCGGCACATATCCGATGGATATAACCACAGGTGGGGTATCCTCCCAGCAAGGCATAGAGCCACCTTGCCCAATCTTGTCCCTGGAAGGCAAGGGGCATACCTGTCAGGACTAATCCAAAAAAGCTTATGATGAGGAGGAGGTGGCTGACCCTGTGGAAAAGAGTAAATCTAAGATAGAGTTTTTCTTCCTTCTTAGTGGCCATGGCCATCCTCTCCCTTTCTCTCGTCCTGGAGTATCCTGAACCACATGAGCAAAGAATGGGCACCAAAGGCAGTGAACGTGAATCCAATTATGCCCATGTACATCAAGAAGATGAGCATGAGATAGCTCTGTGGGTCGGAAGCGATTTTCTTCAAGTCCCTATCTTTTAAGGCTTTGAGAAGGTCTTTGTATAGCTCTGGACGCTTGAACTTGGGGTGGGCTATGTGCTTAACAAATTTCTGGTCGGCCCCTTTATGACACTTGTTACAGGTCTCTACTATGTGTTCCTTTCCCACCTGGGAGGCAGGGTCTTCACTCTTTAATATCTCATGCCCTCCATGACAATCCGAGCAGTTGGCTACGTCAGTATTACAGTACCCCAGGGAGGCGAGTTGCCCATGGAGGTTAGTGCAATAGGTGAGTTTGTATTCCTCGTGGCACCCCGAGCACATCTGGTTCATCTGGCCCCTGTGGAAGGGGTCGTCCTTCACTGGGGTATCGCGCATTGAATTCTGCCCTATGTGACACTCCTTACAGGTAGGGGGTCTTCTCTTTTTCTCCTTCTCCTTTTCCTTCATGTGCCCCACATGACTGCCTTCCAGGTAGGCGGCCCCTGGGTCATCGTGGCAGAAGGTTACGCAGTCCACTGGCTGGAGTAATGCGGCATGTTCCCCGTAAACACCAGACAGGTCCTGGTGACAATCTATACACGTAAACCCTTCCTTGGAGAGGCCATGGGCGGAGTGCATGAAGGCATCCTTATCTACAAGCATGGAGACTACATTCACCTCCCCCGTCTCCCTCTCTATCCTGGGAACCTTGCTTACTTTGGTGGAGTCACCGTGGCACTCCATGCAGTCTTCCATCTCCTGGGCCAGTACCTGACCGCCGGAGAGGGAAAAGAAAAGGGGCAGGACCCATAGCATAACGTTTCTACAGATACCTGCCCACTTTTTTATGTGCATCGGTCAGCTTCTCCTTAATCTTCCGACTCAGAGGCCTTTTTCTTAGGGGCCTTAGCCTCTGGCTTTAAGGGGGAGTTAAGGATGGGGTCTCTCTCAACGTATCCCTTCCACTTGGCCTTATCAGCAGGGCTCATCTTGGCGACTAGCTTGTCTACCTCGTCCTCGTCCCTGTGGTCATCCTTCTTAAAGGCCTCGTCAAAGTTAAAGACCTTGGGTTTGCCGGTCTTTTCATCTATGGCCTTGGGACACTTATCCTTGGCGTCCTCCTTCTCCCAGTGACACACTAGACACTGGGCCTTTATCGTACCCTCCGGGTTGTTAATCCCAGCTACGAGAAGCCCTTTGTCATACTGGGCCTTACGGGCCATCATGGGGTCCTTGTTCAGGAGCTCATTGAAGGTCTTTTTGCCCTTCTCTTTCAGGTCGTACTTCTTTGCCAATTCTGCGTAATCCTTAACGGCTTTAGCCAAGTCGTTCTTTACCTCTGCATAACCCTCCCCTGGGCCATGACAGGCCTCACAGGTAACGTTTTCCAGATAGGTGAGCTTGGGGTCCTTCATCTTTCCGCCATGACCAGTGGCGTGGCACTTCAGGCAGTTAGGGTCCTTCTGTTCCTCAGGGGTCTTCAGTGCCTTGAAGGCCTCGGCATGTTCTATCTTCTTATACTCATCGCCCTCAAAGCACCCGGGCGAGAGATGGCATTTGCATCCCTTATTTCCTACGTATTTCCACTGCTGTTTACCTTCCCCATTAGTAGGAGAGGGTTTCAGCACTACCAGGGCACTCAGTGCCAGCATCAGAGAAAAAACAATGAGTCCTCTATACATTACGTTGCTCTCCTGTTTAGATGTCCCTTAAAACCACAAGTCATGCCTCAGGCAGATTCGCCTCAGGCGAACAATTTCCCTTTTATACGGAATCATTGTTCCACCAGAGGCGGAGAAAGGAGCGAAATGTTAACAATAAATATTTGAGTTGTCAAGGGCAAAATGACAGTAGCAAGTAGCTAGTAGTCAGTAGACAGTAGCCAGGGGTGGAGAGGTTTTCTCTGTTTACCGCCTGCTTCCCTTTAAGGCTTGATATACTCATGTCCAGGTGTTAGCATAAAGCAGATATGTTTAAATCTACCACCATATTGTCCGTGAGACGTAACGGGACAGTGGCCATAGGGGGAGACGGTCAGGTCTCTATCCAGAACACCATACTGAAGCAGGATGCCAGGAAGATTCGCAGCCTTTACCATAACCAGGTGCTGGTAGGTTTTGCTGGCGCCACGGCCGATGCCTTTGCACTGATGGAGCGTTTTGAGGGCAAGCTGGAGGAGTTTCAGGGTAATATCCTCAAGAGTGCCTACGAACTGGCCAAGGAGTGGAGGACGGACAGGGTGCTGAGGAGGCTGGAATCCCTGCTTGTGGCGGTGGACAAGAATAATTCACTGCTAATCTCCGGCAGTGGGGACATAATTGAACCAGAAGACGGCATACTGGGGATTGGTTCAGGGGGCCCCTTTGCTACGGCCGCAGCCAGGGCCCTGCTCCGTAATACAAATCTAGGCGCTAGAGAGATTGTGGAACAATCCCTGAAGATAACCTCCGAGATATGCGTGTTTACTAACAATAATTTAATTATTGAGGAAATAAAGGGCGGTTAGGCATGTAGCCGCAACTTTTAGGTTGCGTTTTTATCACGGGATGCCAATATTACGCAGGCTAAAGTTCGCCGTAGGCGAATCCGCCTCAGGCGTGACCTGCGGCTACCTCTCGCATAGAGCCGGACATCAAAAATGAATAACAATATGAAGGAACTCACCCCCAGAGAGATTGTCCAGGAGCTGGACAAATACATAGTGGGGCAAAAGGGGGCCAAGAGGGCAGTGGCCATTGCCATAAGGAACCGATGGAGGAGACTCCAACTCCCGCCTGGCCTCAGGGAGGAGGTACTGCCCAAGAACATCATCATGATAGGCCCCACAGGGGTGGGGAAGACAGAGATAGCCCGCCGCCTGGCCTCCCTGGTAAAGTCTCCGTTCCTCAAGGTGGAGGCCTCTAAATATACGGAGGTGGGCTACGTCGGACGGGACGTGGAGTCTATGATAAAGGACCTGGTGGAAATCTCCGTCAACATGGTGAAACAAGAAAAGATAGAAGAAATACGCCCCCAGACCGAAAAAAGGGCAGAAGATAGACTATTAGACCTACTCATACCTCCACCCCCTGGGAAAAGTTCAAGGGTTCAAGAGTTCAAAGGTTTAAGGGAGACAACGGCACCACAAGCCCTGGAGGAGACCTCCACCTCTGGGGAACAATACCTGGAAAGCCGAGAAAAATTTAGGAAGAAACTACAGGAAGGAAAACTGGAGGACCGTACAGTGGAGCTTACCCTCCAGGAAAAACCCCTTATCTTCCACGGGGTAGTGGCAGGGGCGGAGGAGATGGGTATGGACTTCCAGAACATGCTGGAAAAGATGATACCCCCACGTACCCAGACAAAAAAGGTCACCGTCGGAGAGGCCAGACGCATCCTGGTCCAGGAGGAGGCCGAAAAGGCTGTAGACAGGGAAAGGGTCATCAGAGAGGCCCTGGACAGGGCAGAGAACACGGGGATAATCTTCATTGACGAGCTAGATAAGATTGCCAGCCGAGAGGTGGCTGGGCGTGGCCCAGACGTCTCCAGAGAAGGGGTACAAAGGGACCTATTACCTATAGTTGAGGGCACTACAGTAGTCACCCGCTACGGCATGGTCAAGACTGACCGCATACTGTTCGTTGCCGCAGGGGCCTTTCACGTCTCCAAGCCCTCGGACCTCATCCCTGAACTCCAGGGGCGCTTCCCCATCAGGGCGGAACTGGAGAGCCTGGGCAGGGAAGACTTTATCAGGATACTCCGGGAACCCAAGAACGCCCTCATCAAGCAGTACGCCGCCCTGTTAGAGACCGAAGGGGTAAAGGTGAACTTCACTGAAGACGCCATTGAGGAGATAGCCCAGATAGCCTTCCAGGTGAACCAGAGGAGCCAGAACATCGGCGCCCGACGCCTTCACACCGTCATGGAGAAGCTACTTGAGGACACCTCCTTTGACGCCCCTGAACTAGATCACAAGGAGCTTACCGTTGACGCAAAATACGTCCGCACCAAACTCCAGCCCATCCTCAAAGACGAGGATTTGAGCAGGTACATATTGTAGCCGCAGGCTTTAGCCTGCGTAAAACATCGCAACCTAAAGGTTGCGGCTACATGTTGGACTTGTTGGACAGACCTTCAGGTCTGTCCATTTCCCCTCTAGAAAGAGGGGCAGGGGGTGTGTAACACACCCCTTAATCCCCTCTTGTTAGAGGGGAAAAACCAGGCGAGGTCATTGCGAGTGGAGCGAAGCAAACCCGTATTCCCCTTTTATGAATAACTGGGAGATTGCTTCGGGCTTCGCCCTCGCAATGACATACCCCCCTAGTCCCTTATCCCCAATCTCACCTTGACCAAGAAGACCCAAAATGTTATGTTTAAGTTTAAATAAAAATAGAAAGGAACACTGGTGCAGAAGATTAAGCTCACCATTGACGATAGACCCGTTGAGGCCGCTCCGGGGCAGACCATCCTGGAGGTGGCAGGCCGATTAGGGATAAAGATTCCCACCCTCTGCCACGACCCCAGGCTGAAACCCTTCGGGGCATGCAGGGTATGCCTGGTGGAGGTGGAGAAGGCACGCACCCTCCAGACCGCCTGCTCTCTAGAGATACAGGAGGGTATGGTGGTCAGGACCAATACCAAGAAGGTAACGGATACCCGCCGCTTCATCCTGGAACTCATCCTGTCTGACCACCCCCTGGACTGCATGACCTGCGATAAGTGCGGTACCTGTACCCTGCAAGACCTGGCCTACGAATACGGCATAAAAGAGAGCCGCTTCTTCAGGTCACCTCAGAGGGGTATAGCCCCAGACCCTAACACCATGATACTAAGGGATGACTCCAAGTGCATCCTCTGCGGGCGTTGTGTAAGGATATGTGATGAGGTGGAACAGGCCGAGGCCCTGGACTTTATAAACCGAGGCTTTGATACCGTTGTAGGCCCGGCCTATGGCGATACCCTGCTGGGGACTACCTGTGAATTCTGCGGGCAGTGCGTCTCCACCTGTCCGGTGGGTGCACTGCGGGAGAAACAGGCAGAGGGCAAGGGCAGGGACTGGGAACTCAAAAAGACCCAGACCGTATGCGCCTACTGCGGAGTCGGCTGTAACCTATTCCTCAACGTTAATACAAGGACAGGTAAGCTAGTAAAGGTAACCTCTGAGGTAGGCACGGTACCCAATAACGGGAACCTCTGCATAAAGGGACGGTTCGGATACGACTTCGTCCACCACCCCGACCGCCTCACCCAGCCATTGATAAGGAAAAATGGGAAACTGGAAGAGGCCAGTTGGGAGGAGGCAATGGGTCTCGTGGCCTCCAAATTACTGGAAACAAAGAAGAAACACGGTCCCCAGGCCATAGCCTGTATTGGTTCCGCCAGGTGCACTAATGAAGAGAACTATCTGATGATGAAGTTCGCCCGTGCGGTGGTGGGGACCAATAGCGTGGATATGTGTGCCCGTACCTGACACGCCCCCACCGTGGCCGGTCTGGCCGCAAGCTTCGGTAGTGGTGCTATGACCAATTCCATAGGGGAGATACCCTACGCCGACGTACTCTTCCTCCTCGGGGCCAACCCCACAGAGGCACATCCAATCATAGGACTCCAGATGAGGGCCGCCCTCAGACGGGGCGCCAAGTTCATCGTGGCAGACCCCAGGAAGATATGGCTGGCCGAGAGGGCCCAATACCACCTACAGCTAAGGCCAGGGACTGACTGCACCCTCCTCAATGCCATGATGAACGTTATTATCTCGGAGGGGCTGGAGGACAAGGAATTCGTCCGCACCAGGACGGAGGGCTTTGAGGCCCTTAAGACCTATTGTAACGATATTACCCCTGAGAAGGCAGAGAGGATAACGGGCATCCCAGCCCAGGATATAAAGGAGGCCGCACGGCTTTATGCCAAAGCGGACAAGGGCGCCATATTCTATACCCTGGGAATCACGGAACACGTCTGCGGCACGGAGACCGTCCGCACCATTGCCAACCTGGCCATGCTCACCGGGCACATAGGAAGACCCAGCACGGGTGTAAACCCCCTAAGGGGACAGAACAACGTCCAGGGCGCCACCGATATGGGCACCCTGCCTGATAAATTCCACGGCTACCAGATGGTGGACGACCCTGCCGCTAGAGAAAAATTTGAAAAGGCATGGGGGGTAAAATTGCCAGCCGTCAAGGGGCTGATGTCCCCTGAGATGTTTGACGCCGCTAATAATGGAAAACTTAAGGCCCTATTAATTATGGGTGAAGACCCTGTCATGAGTCAGCCCAATCAGGGGCATATAATAAGCGGGCTCAAGAAACTGGAATTCGTCGTAGCTGTTGACATATTCCTCAACGAGACGGCCAAATATGCCCATGTAATCCTCCCCGCCGCCTCGGCCGCCGAGAAGGACGGTACCTTTAATAACTCCGAGCGGAGGGTACAGCGGGTAAAGAAGGCGGTTGAACCCATAGGCAATTCAAGGCCCGACTGGCAGATTATCTGTGAGCTTGCTACCAGGATGGGCTATCCCATGAAATATAACCACCCCAGCGAGGTATGGGACGAGTTGGCCACCCTTGCACCCAAACTCTTCGGTGGTATCTCTTACGAGAGGATAGAAAAGGTCGGCATCCAGTGGCCCTGTCCCACCAAAGACCACCCAGGCACACAGTACATGCACAAAGACACCTTCAGCCGAGGGTTGGGCCAGTTCTACGCACCGCCCTGCCGTCCACCTGCAGAAAAGACAGACAACGAATTCCCGTTAATCCTCTCTACAGGCCGCACCCTCGCCCAATACAACGCAGGCACCATGAGCCGCCGCTCCGCCGGGTGTACCCAGGTAGAATCCGAATGTTTTATAGAGATAAGCCCGTTTGATGCCTCCATGTATGGGATAAACGATGGCGACATGGTGAAGGTAATCTCCCGCCGAGGGGAGGTGCTGGCCAGGGCCCACGTGGTGGACATAAAGGAGGGCGTCATCTGGATGCCCATGCACTACGCCGAGGCCGCCGCCAACCGCCTCACCATAGGGGCCTACGACAATATCACCATGACCCCGGAATATA
>MHYW01000053.1 GCA_001828545.1 Planctomycetes bacterium RIFCSPHIGHO2_12_FULL_52_36 | reverse complement strand
AGGGACTATTAAAAAGCACCTGGAGGCCCTTAGACTCCTGGGCCACCGCCTGGTGGTGGAGAGGGAATCTATGGAAGAGAGGGGGATAGAGGGACCCTCCGTCAAGGCAGACGTCCTGAGTCGTGCGGAGGTAGTTAAAATCCTTTCCGAGGCCAATAGGGTTATCCCATGGCAATAATCAGGGATTGGGAGCCAGGAAAAATGTCAAAGTCCAAATGACAAATGAAATCCAAATTCCAAAGAAAACTAGAGGCCAAATTCAAATGTCAAAGCTCAAATGTCAAATGAATGTCAAAGCCCAAATGTCAAATTTGTCATTTGGATTTTGACATTTGTTTGGTATTTGGATTTTGAAATTTGACATTTATTTTTCATTGACTTGACATTTGAGCTTTGGAATTTGGATTTCCCTAATCCCTGACCCCTATAATTTTATGAAGATACTGCACATCATTAGAGACAAAGGACACGAGCTGGCCATCTCCACTGCCCTGGCCCAGGCCACCCTGGGCGGACAGGGCATAGCACAAGAGGTTGCAATACTCCTTATCCATGACGCCGTGCTAACTAATTCGGATACCCTAAAGGGCCTCAAAGTATTTGCCCTAAAAGACGACGTAGAGGCCAGGGGTGTAGGGGCACGTTGCAACGTGCCCCTACTGGACTACAAGGGGATGCTGGGATTAGTCTTTGAATCAGACAGGGTCATAACGTGGTAAGACCCTCTAGCCGTCTCAACCCATTATACAGATGGCCGCACGTAGGGCATCCGCCTGAGGCGGACAACGTGCCCCTACTATTCCTACTCTTCTATCTCTTGTGGTCAGGTATCTGTTGGGCTGAGGTTAATGGAAGCTCTGTCAGGCTAGACCTCAAAGAATACCGCCTGAAGAACGGCCTCACCCTGCTAATGCACGAAGACCACTCTGCCCCCATAATCAGCCTCCAGGTCTGGTACAACGTGGGCTCCAGGAATGAGCGGCCCGGCATTACGGGCATCTCCCACCTCTTTGAACACATGATGTTCAAGGGTTCGGCCCGTTTCGGCCCGGAGGAACACAGTCGCCTTGTAACCCTCAATGGCGGTAACGATAACGCCTTCACCACACAGGACTGTACCGCCTACTTTGAGAACCTGCCGAACTCTAAACTGGAACTGGCCGCAGAACTGGAGGCCGATAGGATGGCCAGCCTGAGGCTTACTCCTGAGACCCTTGCTTCCGAGAGGGAGGTAGTCAAGGAAGAAAGGCGACTGAGGGTAGATAACTCCCTCTCCGGCCTCCTGGCAGAGGAACTATATGCCACGGCCTTCTCACTCCACCCCTACCAGTGGCCCGTCAGTGGGTGGATGTCTGACCTTGATGCCATAAGCCTTGAGGACTGCCAGGAATTCTTCCTACACTACTATGCCCCAAATAATGCTACCGTACTGGTGCTGGGGGACATAGACCCCGATGAGACCATCCGTATTATAGAAAGACATTTCGGCCCTATCCCTCCTCTCAAAAATGGACGACACAAAGAAATAATCACCCCGGAGACCCCGCAAAAGGGGGAGAGACAGGCCAACTGTTACGTCTCCACCCAATTCCCCTGGGTGGTTGTGGCCTACCATATCCCTGCGGCTACCCATCCAGACGTCCCCGCCCTGGAACTCCTCTCAAGCCTCCTGGGAGAGGGGCGGAGTGCCAGACTGTATCAAAAACTCATCCGGGGACAGATGGCCCTCTCCTTCTCTACGGACGTGGATAAAATGAAAGACCCGGGGTTGTTTACCATTACGGTAGAGGGTATTCAGAAGGGATACACCCCTGAGGACGTAGAGTCTGCCATATACGCAGAACTGGAGAGACTGCGGGAGGAAAGGGTCTCTGATAGGGAACTCCAGAAGGCAAAGAACCAAAAGGAGGCCAGGCTAATCTTTGGTCTCCAGGGCAACTTCATCCGTGGGATACGCATAGGCTCTAGCCTGGCCGAGAGTGGGGACCCGTTGTTTTTCCTTAAGATGCTAGAAAGGTATCACCAGGCCACTGCCGAGGAACTCCTGAGGGTGGCCAGGGAGTACTTCAACCGCAAGAACCGTGTGGTAGTAAGGCTACTCCCGGAGAAGTGGGACAAGGGACCTTAGATAGGGATTAGGGAGGATATAGCCCAGGTGCTCCGCCACCTGGGAACCAGGGGATAGGGAGTAGGCAGTAAGCAGTAGGGAGTAGGGAGAAGGAACATTACATGCGTTTATGGATAATCTTTGGTCTAATATTCTGGGCCTCTACGGCTATTGCCGGGGAAGGCATTACCCTAAATTACGAGAAAAAGACCCTGCCCAATGGCCTGAGGGTTATCCTTGTAGAGTATCACGAACTCCCCGTAGTTGCTGTGGAACTGATGGTAGAGGCCGGCTCTGCCCTTGACCCGGCTGATAGGTATGGCCTGGCTTATCTCACCTCCTCCCTCCTCCTGGAGGGTACCACAAAAAAGACTGCCCAGGAGCTTAGTGAAGAGATAGAGTTTATTGGGGGTACACTGCGGGAGCGTTGCGAGTACGATTTTGCCACCCTCTCGGCCACTTCGTTAAAGAGAGACCTCCCTGCTATCCTTGGCCTCTTATCCCAGGTTATCCTATCCCCGTCCTTTCCTGAAGAAGAATTAGAGAGGCATAAGGAGAAGTCCAGGGCCTCTATCCTTAGAGAGAAGGACGACCGCCGAATCATTGCAGAACGCCACATGTACGAACTCCTTTTTGATAACCACCCTTATGGCCACCCTCCCATAGGCACCCTGGAAGGGCTGAAAGTGGTTACTAGATTTGACGTGGTAGAATTTCATAAGAGATACTACCTCCCCAATAATTCCATCCTTGCGGTAGTTGGGGACTTTGACCCTGCTGAGGTCTGGAAAGGGTTGGAGTACCACCTTGGGGAGTGGAAGGCCGTAGGTGACCATACTTTCCCCCTTCCGGTCTCCCCTTCAAGGACTGGACGGAAGATACGTCTACTGGATAAACCCGACCTCACCCAGACCGAGATGCGCATTGGCCTGCTTGGGATTGAAAGGAAGAGTCAGGACTTCTTTCCCCTGCTCCTATTAAACCATGTCCTGGCCTCTGGCCCGGCTTCCAGGCTGTATACAGAACTCAGGGCCAGGAGGGGGCTGACCTACGGGGTAAACGGCAAGTTTTATGCAAGGAGAGAGAGGGGGCCTTTTTTTATCAGGACCCACACAAGAAACGAGACGACCCTGGAGACCTTGCAGTTATTGCTAAAGGAACTGGAGAGGGTACGGCAAGAGGGGATAAGCCAGGAGGAACTGGATGCCGCCAGGGCCTACTATAAAGGGAGCTTTCCACTGGGCCTTGAGACCCCCTCCCAGATTGCCTCCCAACTCCTGGAGCAGGAGTTCTATGGCCTGCCAGACGGTTATCTTGAGACGTATCTGGGGCACATTGAGGCGGTGAGCCTGGAGGAGGTAAATCAGCTGACAGGGAGGTTCTTCAATCCCGATAATATGGTGATAGTCCTGGTGGGTAAGGCCTCCGAGGTACTGGAACAGGTGAGAGGTCTTGGGGAGGTGGAAGTGAGATGGCCATGAGACATTTGTAGCGTGCTCCGCCTTAGGCGGATCCTGGATGGACAGACCTAAAGGTCTGTCCCTGCGTTATTCTTTATTATTGACAATGAATTAGTACCAATCTATAATTCTAAGTGTAACATTCTCAAGGTACTTGCATTAAACCAATAGATAAATGCTAACGGGACCGTTCTATGTCTAATGCCTGTGTAGTTGGCCTGCAGTGGGGGGACGAGGGCAAGGGGAAGGTAATAGATATCCTCACCGACGAATACGACGTAATCGTCAGATACCAGGGGGGTGGTAACGCAGGTCACACGGTAGTTGTTAGTGGCGAGAAATTCGTCCTTCACCTTATCCCTTCCGGAATCCTCCACCCCGAGAAAAAATGTGTGATAGGCAACGGGGTTGCCCTTGACCCTGCCTTATTCCTGGAAGAGGTAGAGGAGCTAAAAAAGAAGGACGTCTCAATAAAGGACAACCTGTTCGTCAGCGACAGGGCCCATCTGGTCTTCCCCTACCATAAACTTTTAGACGCCCTTTCTGAATCCGACAAGGGGCAAGACAAGATAGGTACTACGGGAAGGGGGATAGGCCCTTGTTATGCCGATAAGATGGCAAGGGTTGGTATACGGGTGATAGAGCTTTATCACCCGGAACATCTCAAGCGTCAGATACGAAGGAATGTGGAGGAGAAGAACCGTCTCCTGCAGGGTCTGTACGATGCGGCACCGCTATCCTGGGAGGAGATATACGAGGAGTACGTAGCCTATGCAAAGAGGCTGGAACCGTACGTGTGTGATACGGTAGAATACGTGAACGCGGCGATAAAAGGCTCCAAACGCATCCTCTTTGAGGGTGCACAGGGTAGCCTGCTGGACGTGGACTTTGGCACGTATCCTTTTATTACCTCTTCTAACGCTACGGCATGTGGTGCGGCCCCAGGGGCAGGTGTCTCTCCCAAGCAGATTCACAAGATTTACGGGGTAATGAAGGCCTACACTACCAGGGTGGGCAGTGGCCCTTTCCCCACCGAGGCAGGCGGTGCCCTGGAAGAACACCTGAGGTTGCGGGGTGGAGAGTTTGGCGCCACTACGGGTAGACCCAGACGCTGTGGATGGTTTGATGCAGTGGCGGTAAGGCATGCCGCCACGATAAATGGAGTGGACGAGACGATTCTAACAAAGCTGGACGTCCTTGATGACCAGGAGACGTTGAAGATATGTGTGGGCTATAAATACAATGGCAAGGTGCATGAAAGGTTCCCCCCTGACCTTGCCCTCTTGCCCCAGTGTGAACCCGTTTACGAGGAGAGGCCTGGCTGGCGGCAGGATACCTCTTGTTGTACCAGTATCCATAAGCTACCCGGGGAGGCTGTAAACTATGTCAGGTGTCTGGAAGAGCTGCTTGGTCTAAAGGTGACCATGGTCTCTGTTGGTCCAGACCGCAGACAGTTTATCCGAATCCGCAGTACAATCCAAAAGAAACCGCAACGCCGCCGTATAACGATAAATGAGTGAACAGAACGGTCTTCCCAGACACGTTGCCATTATAATGGATGGTAATGGCCGATGGGCAAGCAAGCGCGGCCTGGCCAGGGTAAGGGGTCATATAGAGGGGGTAAAATCCGTACGGGAGATTACCGAAGAGTGCGCCAGTCGGCACATAGAGCAACTTACCCTCTACGCCTTCTCCAGTGAGAACTGGTCCCGCCCAAGGTTCGAGGTGGCAATCCTCATGCGACTCCTCAGGCGATACCTCATCAGAGAAATAAAGACCATTATGGATAACAATATACGTTTCACCGTCATTGGCAGGATAGAGGGCCTTCCCCAAGACGTCCAGAAAGAGATTGCCACGGAGATTGAACTAAGCAAGAACAATACTGGTATGGTCCTCTGCCTTGCCCTTAATTATGGGGGGAGGACCGAGATTGTAGATGCGGCCAGGAGACTGGCTCAGAAGGTGCAAGAGGGGAAGTTACGGCCGGAGGACATAAACGAGGCGACCCTTACAGAGAACATGTATACGGCAGGGATGAGAGACCCTGACCTCCTCATCAGGACGGGAGGAGACATGCGGGTGAGTAATTTCCTCCTGTGGGAGATATCCTATACTGAACTCTGGGTTACCCCCGTGTATTGGCCTGATTTCCGCAAGGAACAGCTAGAAGAAGCCCTCAGGGACTATGCCTCAAGAGAGAGGCGTTATGGCGGGATCCTCCAGTGACCTATAACCAGACCAGAATAGCCTGGGGTGCGGCCATGTTAGCCTCCTTTTTTGGTATTATGGGCCTGGACGTCGTCTTGGACTCGGATTTAGGCCTGGGCTTCCTGGGTATCCTGGTCGGTGCAATGGCCCTCCTTGAGTTCTACAACATGGCTGGGAAGAAGGGGCTAACCCCTTTCAGATTATCAGGGCTGGCGGCTGGACTCGTATTATTTCTGTGTATCTGGTGGGAGGTAAGGGCCCACGGGGAGTTTTCCATTAACCCTGTAGTGCCCCTCCTTATACTCTTATGGTTCTTCCTCCTGCAAGGCTTCACTATAGGAATAGACGGTGCCATTAACAACGTCGCCGTTACCCTGTTTGGTGTAATCTATGTGTTCTTCCCTTTATCCTTTGCCATGGCCTTGAGGCACCTCCCTGGCAAGAAGGGCCTGGCCGCCCTGGTTGGGGTGCTCCTCATGGCAAAGATAACGGACATAGGGGGGTATTTCTTTGGAAGGAGCTTTGGTAGACGCAAACTCTGCCCTGCCATTAGCCCCAACAAGACCGTAGAGGGGGCACTCTTTGGACTCTTTCTGTGTGTCCTTATTGGGGTGGGACAGTGTCTCCTACCTCAGTGGAGCTTTTTGCCCATGCAGTGGGCCATACCTTTCGCGCTCCTCATAGGGGTGGGGTCTATATCTGGGGACCTCTTTGAATCCATGATGAAGAGGGATGCAGGGGTTAAAGACTCTGGGGACCTCGTACCCACTTTTGGTGGGGTACTTGATATAATAGATTGCATATTGGTCTGCCTGCCCCTGGGCTATTATTTTCTAGCCCTGGCACCCATAGAAGGCGTAAAATAACCCCCTCCCCAGGGATTTGAACAACCCCCTCAAGACAACCTTGTCTGAGAGATGAATAAGCCCTATAATAACTCAGGGATTGTGTGTTTCTGATGGAAAAGATACGCCTAGGCGAGAGATTACTGAAAGAGGGCCTTATTACACCTGCACAACTGGAAATGGCCCTCAAGGAACAGGAAAGGACCTCTGAACTCCTTGGAGAAATAATCTACAGATTGGGTTTTGCCACAAAGGAAGCCATTACAAAAGCCCTGGCTGCTGAGGCAGGGATGGAGTTTGTTAACCTTGAAGAAGTAACCATCTCCGAAAACCTCAAAAGATTGGTACCCAAAGATTTTGCCAGGAAGCACAAGGTCATTCCCATCGGTTTTAGCAACGGCACATTAAAAATAGCCACCCCAAACATCTTCGCCATAAAGACCATTGACGAACTGCAAAATACGACAGGCCATTTCGTTGAAGTAGTAGCCACCTCAGAAGAAAAACTCTCCCTGGCCCTGAACCACTGCTATGGTGATGCTGTATCCCATGTAGAGTGCAGGCCCGATGAGGGCATACTGGAGGCAGAGATAGAGGAGACCATCCAGAGGCTAGAAAAAGAGGTGGATGTCGCAGACGAAGCAGAAGCGGGTACGGCACCCCCTATGGTAAAACTCCTGGATTTGCTCATAGCCTACGCCATCCAATCAGAAACTCCTGGATTTGCTCATAGCCTACGCCATCCAATCAGA
>MHYW01000052.1:4465-17469 GCA_001828545.1 Planctomycetes bacterium RIFCSPHIGHO2_12_FULL_52_36 | reverse complement strand
AGCATATCCTGGCAGGGAGTCCTTCATGGGAGACTTTTTGGCCCGCCAGGGTTATCCAGCGTCTGAGGGAGCGGTCCTCCGGGAAGGTCTCAAGGAGGGCCCGGTCCAGACGGGCTATGTCTCCTGGGTCTCCAGAGAGGGCCACCCAACGGAACGGACCCTTACCCTGGCAGAAGAGGGGGCGTACGTAGGCAGGGACAAAACCAGGATATCTAAAATTTCCGTCCCGTCCCCTTACCTCTACCCCCGCCGACTCTGCCTGGCCCCTGAGGTTGTTGCCGTAGTCAAAGCAGATGGCGCCACGCCGCTGGAACTCCAGGATGGCCTCCGTATGGAGGGCTATGGCCTCTAAGGCCCTCTTCCTGTATCCGTCCCTGTCTCTCTCCCTCAGCCTGTCCATATCTGAGACCTTACCAACAGGTACGTAACTATAGATGTCGTGTGCCGGGGTCTGGTCTGTAACGACGTCCGGGACTATTCCCCTCCTAACCAGTTCAGGGTGTACCTCTGCGGCATTGCCTACCAACCCTACCGATAGTGGCTTACCACTGTCCCTGGCCTCCGTGACCCACCCCAGGGCCTCGTCCAAGCTGTGGGTAATCCTGTCGCAATAGCCCTGACGCACCCTCTTAGAAATCCGCTCCTCCCGCACCTCTACGTCCAGTATCACCCCCTCATTCATGGTCACGGCCAGGGGCTGTGCCCCGCTCATCCCTCCCATCCCGGCAGTAAGCACAAATTTACCCTTCAGACTGGAAAGGCCGTACTCCTTCAGGGCCAGGGCGGCAAAGGTGTTGTAGGTACCCTGGAGTATCCCCTGCGACCCTATGTATATCCAGCTACCGGCGGTCATCTGACCAAACATAGTAAGGCCCATCTCGTCGTATCTGTCAAAATTCTCCTGGGTGGCCCAGGCGGGGACTAGATTGGCTGTGGCTATAATTATTCTTGGGGAATGCGGAAAGGTCTTTGCAACGTAGACAGGGCGCCCAGATTGGACGCATAGGGTCTCGTCCTTTTCCAGTCCCTGCAGGGCCTTCAACAGGCGGTTGTACTCCCTCCAATTCCTGGCCACCCTGCCTGCCCCGCCATACACGATTAGCTCCTCAGGGCATGTAGCCACCGCAGGGTCCAGGCAATTCATGAGCATCCTCATGGCGGCCTCTGCGTCCCAGGTCTTGCAGTGGAGTCTTGTACCGGTGTGGGCCTTGATGGGAAGGGAGGGTCTTTCCTCGTAGTACATGGGCCTGGGCATGGATTGCTCCTTTCCGCAGGAGTAGGGGTTTGATTAATCAAAAAAAACCCCTACAGAGAAATGCATCCACACGATACAATATCCCAGGAGCCCAGTCAAGGTGAGGATACCTAAACCAGGACCATGAAGATAGTAGAATGCGTGCCTAATTTCAGCGAAGGAAGGGACCAGGCAAAAATCAGTGCCATTGCTGAGGAGATTGAATCTACCCCAGAGGTAAAGCTCCTCGGTGTGGAGCCTGACCCTGACTACAATCGTACCGTAGTAACGTTTGCCGGTACCCCGGAAGGGGTGAAGCAGGCCGCCAGGAAGGCAATCGCCAGGGCAGGTGAACTCATAGACATGTCCCAGCACAGGGGTAGTCACCCCAGGCTGGGGGCGGCGGACGTGGTGCCCTTTGTGCCTATCCGTGGGGTTACTATGGAAGAGTGCGTCAGACTGGCGGTGGGACTGGCCAGGGAGGTGGGGGAGGGATTGGGCATACCGGTCTATCTGTACCGTGAGGCATCCAGAAAGCCAGAACATAGGGAGCTTGCCAATATTAGAAAGGGGGAATACGAGGGGCTGGCAGAAAAGTTGTCCAGAGAGAGGCCCGACTTTGGTCCATGCGAATTTAATGAGAGGGTGAGACGTAACGGGGCAACGGTCATCGGGGCAAGGAAGCTCCTCATTGCCTACAACGTAGACCTCTCTACCCCTGAACTGGCCATTGCCAATAAGATATCAGGCAGGGTGAGGGAGACAGGGGTAATTAGAAAGATTAACGGGACAGAGAGGACACCAGGATTATTGAAACAAGTGCAGGCCATGGGGGTGAGACTCCGTACGGGTATAACGCAGGTCTCCATGAACCTCCTGGACTACGAGGTTACCCCTCCCCATGTGGCCCTGGAGGCAGTCCGTAGGGAGGCCGAGGCCATCGGGGTAGAGGTTACGGCCAGTGAGATAGTGGGCCTCGTCAGCCTTGAGCCCCTCCTCATGGCGGGTAAATTTTATATGAGTAGTAGGGGCGACCGGCCGGTCGCCCCTACAGAGGAATTAATTAGGGCGTCAATAAAAGGGCTGGCCCTGAGGGACTTTGAGCCAGAAAAGAAGGTGATTGAATACGCCCTGGCAAATCAGGGATTAGGGACTAGAAATTAGGGAGAAAGTATAACGCAGGCTAAAGCCTGCGGCTACCCTTGGCCCCTGGTCCCTGGCCTCTAGCCCCTGCCCTGTGGGCGTGGGAGTAGGCCTGCCCTTTCTACTAGCTGGGCTACCACCTCCTCCCATTCAATCGCCATGATGTGTATCCCGGCGAGTCCTTCTATCTGCCTCAGCTTCTCAATTATCTCTATGCAGACCTCTATGCCTTCGAGTCGCCCGGCGGTGCTACCGCCTTTTTTCTGCTCAAGACGTGAAATGATGGTGTCCGGGACGTCCATGCCAGGAACGTTCTTCTTCATATATTTGGCCATGCCTGCTGACTTCAAGGGCGCCACCCCTGCCAGGATGAAGGCCCTCTTGTGGAGACCCTTCTCTCTAACCTCTTCCATCCATCGGGCAAATTTGTCCACGTTATAGACAATCTGGGTCTGGATGAACTCTGCCCCGGCCGTTATCTTCTTGGCCAGCCGCCTGGAGCGGAAGGCAAAGGGGTCTGCAAAGGGATTCTCCGCCGCACCCAGAAAGAACCTCGGCTCTCCCTCCAGGGGTGTCCCTGAGAGCATCTTTTTTTCTTCCCGCATGGTCTTGAGCATGTGGAGGAGGTGTATTGAATCCAGGTCAAATACAGGTTTGGCCCCGGGGTGGTCTCCGAATTTGGGATGGTCCCCCGTAAGACAGAGGAGGTTCTTCATCCCCAATGCCCATGCCCCAAGGAGGTCGGATTGGAGGGCAATCCGGTTACGGTCCCTGCAGGTCATCTGCACCACTGGCTCCAGGCCCATCTCCAGGAGTATCCGGGCGGAGGCAATACTGGACATCCTCACCACGGAGGTCTGACAGTCGGTGATGTTGACGGCATCCACGTAACCATTAAGGAGGTTGGCCTTCTTTTCCACCACTGCCCTCTCTGCCCCCCTGGGAGGGCCAAGCTCGGCCGTAACCACAAATCTCCCCTCCCTGAGCAACCTCTCCAGGTGACTGCCTGAGGTGAGGACCGGAATCGTAGGGGCAGGTTTTAAACCTGCCCTTACAGCTTGTGGGTTCTTCCCGGTCATGTCTCCTTTTTCTCCACCCGAAGGTGCTCCATCACCATCCTCTGGGGTCTGACTGACCAGTCCTTGGGCGGCCTGATACCGTCAAGCTCCTCCCCAATGCCTAATTCCTCCATACGCTCATAAATAAGCTGCCAGACACAGGGGGTCTCAGGGGAGACCTCACAGTGGCCCCCCTGGGAGCCGCCGCACGGGCCGTTCATCAGGTTCTTGGCACACCTGGCCACAGGGCAAAAACCGCCCGTCTCTGCCACAGTACAGTCGCCGCACCCCACACACCTCTCCCAGTAGAGTCCTGCCTCTATGGTCGCCCCCATGAACGTGGTGTCCACCCCTGGGAAGACCTTTACCCTGGGATACCTCTCTGCAAGACACTGCACCCCAACCCCACAGGCCAGGGACACCACCACCTCCCAATCGCCAACCCTTTCTTTCATAGAGTCTATGAACTCTGGCTCGCATTGACGGGTGAGGGTGACCTCCGTCACCACCATCTCCTTGCCCTCCCTCTTGGCCCAGAGTCTGATTAAGGCGGCCAGCTCTTCGGCCTGCTTCTGTCCACCGATGGAGCGCACCGTTACGCACCCACCACAGCCCATGACGGCCACCTTCTTATGGTTCTGGATGAGCTTCTTTATGTCTTCAAAGGATTTAGGTCTGGCAACAATCATCTCTATACCTTTACTTATTGGTTTGAAAGACCGGCCCCAGTTTCTTAATCTCTTCCATGGAGTCCCTGAGAATTTTGAAAAATTCTTCCTCCGGGATAGGAGAAATCCATTGGAGCCTCTGTCTCTCCAGCCCCATCGTCTCCAGTAGTCTTGCGGTGTGGTCTAATCTCCTCTTGGCCCAGGCGTGGCCTGCGTCAAAGTGACAACCCCCTGGCTGGCATCCTACAATCAAGACTGCATCGGCCCCCATCTCAAAGGCCTTAATAAAGGTGCCAGGTTCAAGTTTGCTTATGCAGGAAACCTCCACTACTCTTACACCATTTCTTCTGAGTTCCTGGGCTACGGCTGGGGGGTTAGAATCGTACTGACATACAAAGGCTACAATTGTAGGGGCGTATTGCAATACGCCCCTACTAGAAAGCTGTCCCATAACCGATTCTAACGTCTTTTCCCCCATATCCTCGTATCTATCCCTGAGGGAGATGGCGTTTGCAGGGCATTCCACCGCACAGACGCCGCAGGACTGGCAGTCTGGCCCTATCTCTGCCTTCTTCCCCCCTAATGGTATTTGAGGGACATCGTAAGGGCAGACCCTTACACAGGTAAGACAGGCGGCGCAGAGCTCCGGGTCAACCACCGCCCCTACACCACAGTTCAGGCATCGTCTTGCCTCTCTAACCGCCTGTTCCTCAGGAAAACCCAGTTCCACCTCGCTAAAGTCCTTTATCCTGGGCGCTACGGGCAACATGGGCATCCTCTGCCTTACCTCTCTTTTAATAAGTGAAGTCCTGGCAGGAGATAATTCCTCTATTGGCTCCGGCGCTACAGGACTTTGAAATCTCTCTCCCCTGAGGTAGCTATGGATAGAAAGGGCGGCCCGCCTGCCATGGGCAATGGCCTGTACCAGTGTACCGCCTGACGCGATGGCATCTCCGCCGGCAAAGACCCAGGGCACGTTGGTTAGCATGGTACCCTCGTCCACCTTTATAGTCCCTTTTTGGCTTATTTTTATACCGTCCCTGGCAAGGAGGCCTAGTTCGGGGGATTGGCCTACGGCGACAAGGACGTTATCCGCCGCCAGGGTGAATTCGGAGCCCGGGAGGGGTATGGGCCTTTTCCTGCCGCCAGTATCAGGCTCTCCAAGCGTCATTCTGATGCACCTCAGACCCATTACCCTATTTTTGCCGAGGACCTCTACGGGGGCGGCAAGGAGGATAAAATTTATACCCTCCTCTTCTGCCTCTTTTCTGCCCTCCGTCTCGCAAGGCATCTCTTCCAGACTCCTGCGGTATATGAGGCTGACCTCTCCTGCACCAGTACGTAGCGCCGTCCTGGCGGCATCCAGGGCGGTATCCCCTCCGCCAACGACGGCTACCCGACGGCCTACCCGTGGGCCTCCACCCAGTGAGACCTTACGGAAGAACTCCAGGGCAGGGATTACCCCAGGGAGGTCTTCCCCCGGGATGCCCAGCCTTAGAGGTTTATGGGAACCTATGGCGAGGAAGACCGCCTTGAAGTCCTCTTTCTGCAAGTCCGCAAGGGTGATGTCCCCCCCTACTTTTATTCCGGTCCTAAGTTCCGCCCCCAGGGAGAGGATATTGGCAATGTCTTTATCCAGGGATTCCCTGGGCAGACGGTAACGCGGGACACCCACCCGTAACATGCCCCCTGGTTCCTGAAGTTCTTCAAAGATTACGCACCTGTATCCCAGGAGACAGAGGTCGTTGGCCGCCGATAGTCCTGCCGGTCCTGCCCCCACGATGGCCACCTTCTCGGCGTATCCTCTCTGGGGTCCAGTAAAGCTGGACGTAAAGTCCTTATCGGACAGGAACCGCTTTAGCCAGCAGATGGCGATGGGTTCGTCCACCGCCGTCCTCCTGCAGGCCTCCTCACAGCGCCTGGTGCAGATGCGTCCACAGGAGGCAGGAAAGGGGTTCTTGGACCTTACCAGTTGGAAGGCCCTCTCAAAATGCCCACGGGCAATTAGTTGTACATAATCCCTGGCGTCTTGATTTATAGGGCAGGCTGTGATACAGGGGGCCTCCCCTCTTATTTCTGCTTTCAATCTCACTCCTTCTAGCGGTGGGAAAGACTTATATAGATGTTAATAAATTTGTTGAGATTTTTCCAGAGGAAATTTAACGGAGGGGGAAGCGTTATAGGCAACAACAGGCAACAGGCAATAAAAACAAAGACAGGCAGTTTTCCCAGAGAGAGGGGGGGATTAAATAATACCAGTCAGACTAATGTAATGGGCAAAGGCACTGAGAACAAGTATCCCACCGACTGCAAAGAGTATCAGCGACCAGCGGAGGTAAGGTATAAGAAATCTGAGGGCGCCGGTTATCTGGGAATTATCAAGTACTGCACCGGGTGGTATCTTAATCTTTAAGACAGGATAGGCACCCACAAAACCGGCTATCATGACCAAGAGACCTCCTAAGAGACCCAAGATTTGTACCACGGATACTGTCATTTCTCTCCTCCTTTCGGAGAAAAAGGTTAGGGAGATTATTAAAACATACAAGAACGAGAGAAATCTGCCGTTAGACTCCTCTCCCTCGTTAGAGGTAGGTTACGTGGTACTACCTAACTACAACTCTCCAAATTTGAAAAGAACTAGGCCACAGTATTATTACAATTGTAGTACTTTGTCAAGAAAAAACAGTACCGTATTGTAAAATATATAGACATGGATTACAGTTGTGTATGAACTACTTATTCTCTTAAACCAAATGGAGGGTATCATGAACAAATTGGACGTAAAGGCCCTGGGGCTGGCAGTGGGGACCTTTTGGGGTCTATACTGTGCACTGCTCGGTGTGATTGCCATGCTCTTTGGCTGTGGTACGGGCCTTGTGGAGTTGTTATCGGGTTATTATGTCGGCTTTAAGCCTACCCTTCTGGGTTCTCTGGCAGGTGGGATATGGGGCCTTGTGGATGGCTTTATCTGCGGGGCCGTGGTGGCATGGCTGTACAACAGACTGGCACGATAGACTTTGGACTATGGACTATAGACTTTCTTTCACAAGGTCTAGGGTCTAAAGTCTATAGTCTAAAAAGCAGTCTCCAGATACCACTGGTCTTCCTCTTCGGCATAGTAGAGGCTATATACCTCCTTTTCCTCTGTAAGCACCCTAAAACTACGGACCCTCTTGCCCCCCCTCTCCTCATGGGTGGAGCGGAGTACCTCCTTTACCCTGTACTCCCTATCCCCCAGGAGAAAGCCCATCGGTCTCTCTTCTGCCCTGTAGCCTGAATAGGCCCTTACTTTTATGGGTATGTCGTTCATCTCTTGGCGGTGGGCCTGTCTTTGCACATCTCCTCAAACCTCCCTGCCAACTGGTAGCCGCATCCCAGGCACTTTCCCCCTTCCATTTCATGGAAGGTAACCTCATAAACAAACCGCTCTATAAGGAGTCTCCCACAGCCCGGACAGTAGGTATTCTCCCCAGGGTGGCCAGGGACGTTCCCAATATAGACATAATCCAACCCTGCCTCAAGGCCAATCTCCCTGGCCCTTTCTAATCTCTGTATTGGGGTAGGGGGGAGATGGGAGAGGTGGAGGTGCGGGTAGAACCTGGTGACATGCCAGGGTGTATCCCTGCCCAGAGAGTCTCTTATCCACACTGCGATACCCTTCAGTTCCTCATCACTATCGTTAAACCCGGGGGTTACGTTGGTCACCACCTCCACGTGCATGCCCCACCTATGCCTTGCCCGTTCTGTAACCCTGAGGATTCCACTGAAATCTTTGATGTGTGCAGTCCTGTGATAGGTCTCCTTTGAGAAGCCCTTTATATCCACACGGAAAATGTCAAGATAAGGCCCAATGGTATCCAGGGCCTCTTCCGTCATGAAGCCATTAGTAACGTAATTGGTAAAGAGTCCCTGCTTCCTGGCCAGTCTTGCCCCCTCCAGGGTGTATTCAAACCAGAGAGTAGGTTCGTTAAAGGTCCAGGAAATCCCCAGACACCCCCTTTCTCTGGCCAATTGTACTGATTCCTCCGGGGAGAGGAATTCGGCAGTCTCCTCTTGTAGGGGCGTATTGCCATACGCCCCCACCCTGTCGTGGGCTATCTCCCAGTTCTGACACCCAGGACAGAGGAAATTGCACCCCAGACTCCCCAGGGATAGCCACCTGCTGCCGGGATAGAAATGGAACACAGGCTTCTTCTCTATAGGATTTGTGGAGATAGAGGCCACCCTGCCATACGTCAGGCTATAGAATTTGCCACCCCTGTTAAGGCGGGTACGGCAGAACCCCCTCCTGCCCTCATTGACGACGCATCTCCTCTGGCAGACGTCGCACTGTACCTGCCCGTTTAGCCTGTGATACAAGAGTGCCTCTTTCATGAGACCCTCACCTGCCCGGGGAGAACTCCTTCACCTCTCGGGCGAACTGGCTCCCCAGTCGTTGACACGCCTCCAGTTCTCCTGCATCGGGTCTATACTTTACGGCAAGTCCGGGGACGACGTGCTCTATGCCGGCCTGCCTCACGGCCTGCTCTATCACCTTTACAGCCCCACCGCCCCACCCATGGGAGCCAAAGGCACAGGCCACCTTCCCCTTTGGACGCAGTCCCTTGAGCCCCTCTATAAAGGAAGCCGCGGCGGGAAGCACCGTGTTATTGATGGTGGAAGAACCAATCATCAACCCCCTGGCCTCCAGTAACTCCCTGAAGACGTCGGCATGGTCTACTGCCGAGAGCTTGAAGAGTCTGACCGGCACGCCCTCTCTCTGGACCCCCTCGGCTATGGCCCTGGCCATTATGTCCGTACTCTCCCACATGGTCTCGTAGGCTATTAGCACCCTCTCCTCCGCCTCCCCGTTGGCCCAGCGTTGATATTTCTCCAGGATTCGTTGGGGTTCTTTACGCCAGATAACTCCGTGGCTCGGTGCAATAATCTCTATGGGGAGGGACTGAATCTCCTCCACCTTCCTTTTTATCAGGGCCGTAAAGGGGGAGAGCGTGTTGGCGAAGTATTTGGCCACCTCCTCCCAGACCACTGCCTGCTCCACCTCGTCCTCAAACCTCTCGGAGGAGGCAACGTGCTGTCCGAATGGGTCGTTTGAGAGGAGGAGTTTATCTTCCATTACGTAGGTAAACATGTTGTCCGGCCAGTGCATCATTGGGGCCTCTATAAACCTCAGGGTCTTCTTGCCAATCTTTAGCTCGTCTCCGGACCCCACTATAAGGAAATCCCAGGTGGCGGGGCCACTCCCGGTAAGGGTATGATAGAGCCTAGAGAGTATATCCTTACATTTACTCGTGCAAACCACCCTGGCCCTGGGGATAATTCCCATCACCCTGGGCAGGGCACCTGAATGGTCAGACTCGGCGTGATTGACTATCACGTAAGTAATCTTCTCGACGGGTACCAACTCCTTTATGTTTTTAAGGAGTTCTTCGTAGAACGGGCCGTAGACGGTGTCCACCAGTGCTATCTGTTCGTCCAGCAGTAGGTATGAGTTATAGGTGGTGCCGTGATGGGTGGAGTAGGTGTTGTGATAAAGTCTAAGGTCCCAATCAATGGCCCCCACCCAATAGACACTATCTGTTACCTTTACCGGCATATTTTTCTCCCAGTAAGGGCAACCCATCGGGTCGCCCCTACGATTTTATTCGTAACGCAGGGCCTCAATGGGGTTCAGCTTGGAGGCCCTGTTGGCGGGGTAGATCCCAAAGATAACCCCTACAAGGACTGCAAAAAGGAAGGCAATAAGTATCATTAAAGGGGATATAAGTACAGGCCAGTTCCCCAGGAGGGACAGGAGTTGAGAACCACCTATACCCAGGGCAAGGCCTATCAGCCCCCCTATACAGCTTAAGACTACGGACTCTATTAAGAACTGTACCAGGATGTCATTCCTCTTTGCCCCTATGGCCATCCTTATCCCTACCTCCCTCGTCCTCTCGCTTACCGAGACCAGCATGATGTTCATTATCCCTATGCCTCCCACAATGAGAGAAACGGAGGCAATACTGCCCAGGAGATAGGTAAGGACCCGCCCCGTGGCCTCCCGCATCTCTGAGATGTCCTTCAGGCTCATCGTAATAAAGTCATCCGCCCCCTCCTTGGGTATATGGTGTCTCTGACGGAGGAGTTCCTTTATCTGCTGTTCTGCCTCTGGCATGGCCTCTTGTGAGACGGCAGAGGCGAAGATTACGCCGACATAGCCAGGCAGTACAGAGCCGATAATCTTCCACTCTGCGGTGGTAAAGGGTATGAAGACCTGGTCATCCTGGTCTTGACCACCACCTGCTATGGCACCTCTAGGGGCCATTACCCCGATTACCCTGAAGGGCACCTTTTTAATAATTACCGTCTTCCCCACCGGGTCTTCCCCCCAGCCAAAGAGACTTTGGGCTACTTTATCTCCGAGGACACACACGGCATCTGCCCTCTCCATATCCCTGTGGGTAAAAAAGGTGCCCCTGGCCACAGACCAGCTCCTGACAATCTGATACTCCGGAGTAACCCCCACGATTAGCGTATTCCAGTTCTGATTGCCATAAACCACCTGATTGGTCTCCCTCTTGGCATAGGAGGTCATGGCCACGGCAGGGCACTCTCTGGCAACAGCCCTGGCGTCTTCTACCGTCAGGGTAAAAGCGGTACCCGTGCCATGCCTTGCCCCTCCTGCCGTAGTGCTACCCGAAAAGACCATGAGCATGTTACTCCCCAGGCCCTCTATCTGGGCCTTGACCATAGCCCCTGCCCCCTGTCCTATGCCGACCATGGCTATCACTGAGCCTACGCCTATAGTAACCCCCAACATGGTCAGGGCCGAGCGGAGCTTATGCTGGCTTAATGTCCTTAAGGCAATGCGAAAGACTTCCAGAGAAACCTTCATGTTTCGGTCGTAGGGGCGTATTGCAATACGCCCCTACCTCCTATACTGTGGACTGGCATATCTCTTTTCATCACTGTCTCCTGCAACCCTGCCTCTGTGGTTCCAGATTCGCAGGCTAAAGCCTGCGGCTACTTGTCTCCTGCACCCTTGCCTCTGCGGTATCCTCTACCACCTTCCCATCCCTGAAGAGTAGCCTCCTACGGGCGTACTGGGCAATATCTGCCTCATGGGTAACCAGTATAATAGTTATGCCCTGACTGTTTAGTCTCTGGAATATGGCCATGACCTCTGCCGCACTCCCGCTATCCAGGTTGCCAGTGGGCTCATCTGCCAGGATGAGGATAGGCTGATTAACTATGGCCCTGGCAATTGCCACCCGCTGTTGTTCCCCACCAGAGAGTTTGCTTGGGTTGTGAGTCTCCCTGCCCTTCAGTCCCATGGCCCAGAGCATCTTCAATGCCCTCTCCTTCCGCTCCCTTCTAGGTATACCTCCATAGATTAGAGGCAGTTCCACGTTTTCCACGGCAGCCATCCTCGGCAGGAGGTTAAAATTCTGGAAGACAAAGCCTATCTTCCTGTTTCTTATCTCTGCTAACTGATTGATGTTAAGGGCAGAGACCTTCTGCCCGTCAAACACATAGTTACCGCTGGTGGGATAATCCAGACAGCCAAGGATATTCATAAAAGTAGACTTCCCGGCCCCTGAGGGGCCCATTACTGCCACGAACTCGCCCTCCTCAATCTTTAAAGACACCCCCCTCAGGACGTGCACCTCCACCTCGCCCATGCGGTATACCTTGTGCAGGTCTTTTACGACTATAAGCACCTTTGGGTCCACGGGCTTTGTCACTAGTATAATCTCCTGGGCATAGTAGGCCCTTTCTCCTTAGTCACCATACCTACCACCAACTGGCTGCCCTCTTTGAGGTCTCCCTGTACCAATTCCGTAAATTTATCGTCTGCAATGCCTGTAACCACCTCTACAGGCCTGGGCCCTTTCTTACCCTTTAAGGTATATACCAGGTGTTGTGGGCCTTTAGGCTCCGGCGCAGAGGCATTATTCTTTGCTGGGACTAGCCCTGCCACCTTGTTATCCTCTCTGGGTGGCCTGAAACGTAGCGCCGCATTAGGGACCTTTAATACGTCCCGTCTCTCTGCCACAGTAACAGTGGCATTGGCGGTCATGCCTGGTTTCAGTTGTAACTCTTTATTTTCCACCCCAATGACCACATTATAGATGACCACGTTCTGCGTGACCTTTGGGGAACTCCTTACCTCAACCACCTTCGCCTTAAATGTAGTATCCGGGTAGGCATTCACGTAAAAGGTGGCTGGCTGGCCTGAGCTTACCCTGCCGACGTCTGCCTCGTTGACATCTAAATAGGCCTCCATCTCCCTGAGGTCCCTGGCTATTACAAAGAGGGTAGGGGTCTGGAAAGTGGCCGCCACGGTCTGTCCTACGTCCACGTTACGAGTCAGTACAAGGCCATCAATAGGAGAGTAAATGTAGGTGTAGCTGAGGTCAAGCTCTGCCGATTCCAGGGATGCCTCTGCCTGCTTTAGTTCTGCCAGGGCAAGCTCATGTCTGGCCCTTACGGCCTCTAACTCTGCCATGGCCATCTCGTGGTTGGTTTGGGCAGTGTCCCGTTCCTGCTCAGTAACCACCTCATCTTTAAACAAGGTCTCAAAACGGTTGTAAATCCTTTGTGTATCCTTTACCTTCACCTCTAGTTCTGTAACATCAGCCTGGGCACTGGAGACCTTGGCCCTGGCCATATCCAGGTTGGCCCCGGCCTGCCTTGCCCTGCTCTCAAAGGGGGCGGGGTCTATGCGGGCCAGCAGTTGACCCTTTGTTACTACGTAATCAAAATCTACATAAATCTCCTTTATTTTGCCGGAGACCTGGCTACCTACCTGCACAGAGAGTAGCGGTTGCAACGTACCACTGGCAGTAACCACGGAGACAATGTCTCCCCTCTCCACCCCGGCCGTACGATACTTCGCAGCCTCCCCCTTTGACA
>MHYW01000052.1:0-4448 GCA_001828545.1 Planctomycetes bacterium RIFCSPHIGHO2_12_FULL_52_36 | reverse complement strand
AGCCTCCCCCTTTGACATCAACACGCCTACCGTACTGGCCGTGGCTACTATTGGGATAGCAATGGCTAGTATAATAAATAGTCTTTTCATGCACTCTCCGTTGGGTCACAACACCATATACCCCTACCGCCTTATTTTACCCGTTATGTCCCAAAAGGAGAATAGGTTTCGGCAAAATTGTTAGAGATTGTAGGGGCAGGGAGGAGGGGACAGGGAGGAGGGGTAGCCGCAGGCTTTAGCCTGCGTTATACTAAAGAGCGTTACCCATGTCCATATACCCCACAACGGCCTCATAAAATACCCTTGACTTTAAGAAGGATAAATCGGAAATTACTGGGGGCAGGTTTGAGACCTGCCCCTACTCTACAAAAAATTCTGAAAGGAGGAGAGAGAAATGTCTGTCCTGAGCGTTTTTCATATTGAGGTGAATCCGGCCACCGAACAGGGTTTCTTGGCAGATGCCACCAAGACCCTCCCACTGGCCAAGGAACAAAAGGGGCTACTCTACCTCGGCGTCTTTACCCCGCTGGGGGAGAAGAATAAATACCTGGTACTATCCGAATGGGATAGCGAAGCCAGCATAGAGGCGTGGCGAGAGGTAGAAGAACACACTGAGGTCATGGCCAAGGCTGGGCAGTACGTGAAGAATCATTCTGTCAAGAGGTTCGTATCTAAGGAGTAAAAGAAGTAGTAGGGGCGACTGTCAGCCTCAGGCGGGTCGCCCCTGCCCCCCCTATTAAAGGATTGGCATACCCAGACTGTAGCCGCAGGTCATGTCACGCCGTAGGCGGATCTGCCTTCGGCATGACCTGAGGCAGATTCGTCCGCCTGAGGCGGAGCGAACTTCAGCCTGCGTGGTAGCCTCTACCCCCTATTTAAAGGATTAGCATACCAGAAATCAGATGAGTAACCCCACTGAACAAGCCCGGCCCCCTCAAGAGTGGCCCGCTCACCACGGAAACACCTACCGAAGATTGCTGAGCTATGCCAGCCCCTACTGGCATAAGGTCCTCGTGGTGCTGGCCCTCTCTCTGCTTGGGTCTCTGGTATCGGTGCTCCCCACCCAGATACTGGGGGTAGCGGTGGACGAATTAAAGATAGCCGAACGGCTTGTCTCTCCAGATGGTGGTGCATCACCATCAGAAGCGGCCCTGCCGCACCCAAAGAGCCAGATACCTCTAGCCGCTCCGTTAAAGGACCTATCCCGGTACGTGGGGCATGTATGGTTCCCGGAAATTAACCCCGCCCTCCTGACCTTCTTCGTACTGGCCGGTGCCTTCTTTACCCTCCAGGCCTCCACCAGTCTTATTGCCATGGGGCATGGTTACCTGATGGCCGAGCTGGCACAGAGGACCATCTTTGACCTCAGAAACCAACTCTACCAGCACCTCCAGCGCCTGCCCCTCAGCTACTTTGAAGACCGTCGTACGGGGGACATCATGAGCCGGGTGGTAAATGACGTGGACTCACTGGAACAGGCATTGGTGATTCCCCTCACCACCTTCATCACCGACATGCTCCGCCTCGGCTGGATACTCTTTTTCTGCCTCAGGTGGGACTGGCAACTGACCCTCCTGGCCCTGGGAGTCGCCCCGCTCCTGGTGGGCGTAACCTATACCTTCGGGAAGATAATAAGGCGTACGTATCGGGAACTGAGAGATAAAATGGGCGAACTCAACGCCCTCCTCCAGGATAACCTCTCAGGGATAAGGGTAATCCTGGGCTTCGCCCGACAGGAGTCAGAGTTGCAAAAATTCGTACAAAAAAATAAGGAGAACTATCAGCTCCACGTCCGCATATACCGTATATTCACCACCTATAAGCCCATAGTAGAACTCTTTGTAGAGACCGGGGCCGTGATTGTCCTCTGCTTCGGGGGTTACAAGGTGTTACAGGGAGAGATGAGTGCAGGTACGTTCGTCATCTTCTTCCCTTACCTGCGGATGGCCTATGAACCCATAAGCGGAGTAACCAGATTCTACAACACCGTACAACGGGCCCTTGCCTCCACAGAAAGGGTCTTTGAGGTGCTGGACACCAGGCCGGCCCTGCAGGACGCCACTGATGCCGTGGAACTACCCACCCTCCAGGGCCATGTAGAGTTTAGAGGGGTATACTTTACCTACCCTAACGGGAGCAGGGTACTGGAAGACATTAACCTGGAAGTTCTCCCCGGGCAGATGGTGGCCCTGGTAGGCCCCAGCGGGGCTGGAAAGACCACCCTTACCTCCCTCTTGCCCAGGTTCTACGACCCCACACGGGGGTCTGTCCTTGTGGACGGGTACGACCTGAAAAGGGTAAAGGCCGAATCACTGAGACGTCAGATGGCCATGGTATTGCAGGAGGCGTTTCTCTTCAACGATACCGTGAGGAATAATATTACCTATGGTAGACCTGGGGCCGCGGAGGAGGAGATAGTCCAGGCGTCAGAGATGGCAGGGGCCCATAACTTTATCCTCTCCCTCCCCCAGGGGTATGACACCCTGGTGGGTGAGAGGGGGGTAAAACTCTCCGGGGGACAGCGCCAGCGACTGGCAATCGCCAGGGCAATACTGGTAAACCCCAGGATTTTAATACTGGATGAGGCCACAAGCTCCGTGGATGCTGAGACCGAGAGGTTCATCCAGGAGGCCATCTACCGCCTGATAGAGAACCGCACCACCTTCGTCATTGCCCACCGCCTCTCCACCATCCTCCATGCAGACCTCATAGTCGTGCTGGACGGGGGGCGGATTGTTGAGATGGGCACCCACGAGGAACTACTCTCCCAGGGCAACCTCTACTCCAGGTTCTTCCGCCTCCAGTTCCTGGAGAAACAAGAGGCCCCCGTTGAAGAGCCAACCCCGACAAGGACGACGATAGAGGAATCTCCCCTCCCCTTCGGCCCCTACCAGGAGGAAAGGAATTGGTAGGTACTGGTCTCGTTATAGATGCCGTTAAAACTTGCAAACTCTAGATGGGTGTAGGCTAAGTGGACGACCTTCAATTTCTATTGCCCCCCTCTTCCATCTCGTTCAGGATTTGTATTATCTTTAGTTTTATATCGGGCAATCTTTCTTTAATAACCTTCCAAACTATGTCGTAATCAACACCAAAATAAAAATGAATGATTTTATCTCTCATCCTTGCCACGTCGCTCCAGGGTAAGGTCTTATATCTCTGTCTTACATCCCTGGGGATGTTCTTTGTTGCCTCACCTATTATCTCAAGCTTCCTTATTACAGCGCTACTTGTTTTGTCATCCTTAACAAACTCGTCAAAGTTCATATTCCCCACAAATTCCTCAATCTTGTTAATGCAATCAAGTACATCTCTAATAAAGAGTTTGTAATCCCTTTTCATATTATTACGACTTCATTTAATATGGTTTCCTTTAACTCAGCTCGCAGGGCTTGTTTTCTAACCAGGTCGACCTTCTTTCCCAAGAATCTCTGCAGACATCTTTCAAGTTCAATAAGTTTTAAGAGGTCAGGGACTTCCTCAAACTCAACGAGAACGTCAATGTCGCTCCTCTTCTTTTGTAGACCCTTTACGTAAGAGCCAAATATCCCGATTTCCTTTACTCCATATCTTTTTCCGAGTTCTTCTTTACGAGCCTTGAGAATTTCTTGAATTTCTTCCATTGTTTTCATCCTTTTTCCTCCTTGCAGTCTTCGCTTAATTTACTCCCTGGAGCCAATAAATAGCAAGAGGAAATCCCTTGTCTTTTCAAGGAGTTGTTTCAGGGCCTCCACTTCAAAATTACACCTCACAAATCCTTGCTGTTATTTTGCCTAATTCTCAGCAAAATTTTCTTGCTTTTTGCGGGGGGGGGGTAAAATCCCCAAAATAGTGTAAAGTCCAGGAGGCCCACGTGAAAGTGAGTAGAATACCACCGTGCAGAAGTCTTAAGGCTTCCACGCCAATTTATAACAGTCTAACCTAATAATATAAAGGGCACGGGTGAGAAATGGAAAAATTTAAAAAGTCCTTGATAGTCGTTTGCCTGTTATTCCTTTCAGGCTGTGCTTCGGTGATGCACGGTTCCACTCAGGACGTAGGTATATCTTCTACACCTGACGGGGCCCATTTTGCCGTGAGTCTCGCCGATGGAGGGAGTTCAATTACTGAAGGTACAACGCCCCGTGTCGTGACTCTGAAGCGAAAACATGCTTATGTAGTTAACTTTGAAAAAGAAGGGTATGAGTCTGGTAGTGCCACACTGAGCAATCAGCTAAGCGGGGCAGTTGCTGGCAATATACTTGCCGGAGGACTTATAGGGTGGGCGGTTGATGCACATAAAGGGGCGGATAGAAAGCTGGTTCCTGAGAATATTCATGTGGAGCTAAAGCCTCAGCAGGCTACCATACCAGCACACACTTCACCTCCAAAAGAGATAAAAAGCAATGATCAACAACAAGTAAGGCCACCTCCTTCCTCTTAAAAGGAATGAGGAGAGTTACGTAGGG
>MHYW01000051.1 GCA_001828545.1 Planctomycetes bacterium RIFCSPHIGHO2_12_FULL_52_36 | reverse complement strand
CAGTATAAGGGTAGTGGCCCCACTCAAGGGGAGGTCCACCGTAGGGGTAGAGGTGCCTAACGCACGCAGGGGAAACGTGAGGCTCAGAGAACTGCTGGAACTCGCTGCCCAGGGCAAGATAGACGTCAGCGACGACTCCGTGCCCCTCCTCCTGGGGAGGGACATCACGGGTTATCCCATCTTTTGGGACCTGGCCTCCATGCCCCACCTCCTCATTGCCGGCACCACCGGCTCAGGAAAATCCGTGTGTTTGAACTCCATCATACTCAACATTTTATTCCTGCGGTCCCGCAGGGAGGTGAAGCTCCTCCTGGTGGACCCCAAGATGGTAGAGTTCTCTGCATTTAAGGACATACCCCATCTAATAACCCCTGTGGTCACGGACGTGAAGGAGGCCCAGGCAGTACTGGAGTGGGCCGTTAACAAGATGGAAGAACGCTACAGCCTGCTGGCCAGGGTCGGGGTGAAAAATATCATTGAGTATAATAAGTTTGGAGAAGAGAGCCTCAAGAAGAAACTGGGTCCCAGTGCAGAACTTGACCCTGAGGCCTTTTATCTCCCCCACGTGGTAATAATCATAGATGAACTGGCAGACCTCATGATGGTAGCCTCAAGGAAGGTAGAGGACTACATCATAAGACTCTCCCAAAAGAGCCGTGCCGTGGGCATACACCTGATAGTCTCCACCCAGAGGCCCTCGGTGGACGTGGTCACGGGGCTAATAAAATCCAACCTCCCTGCCCGCATATCCTTCCACGTGGCCTCCAAGGTGGACTCCAGGACCGTACTGGACCAGAACGGGGCAGAGAAGCTCCTGGGCAGTGGCGACATGCTCTTCATGCCCCCTGGCACCACAGAACTCCTGAGGGTCCAGGGCACTTATGTCAGTGATGAGGAGGTACGGAAGGTGGTGGAGCACCTCAAGAAGCAGTCTACGCCTGAATTCTCCCCTGAACTCAAACAGTGGAAGCTCCAGGCCAAAAAGGAAGAAAAGGAAGACCCGCTCTACAAGGGGGCCGTACAAGTGACCCTTGGCAAGGGCAGGTGCACTGAGAAACTGCTCCAGGAAGAACTCCAGGTCAGCTATGCACGGGCAGTGTGCCTTATGGACCAGATGGTAGAGGATGGTATACTTGGAGAAGACAAAGGGGCGGGGTACAGGGAGGTGCTCCTGAAGCCCGAGGAGTGGAAATCCAGGCCCTCGGTGGGCAAGGCGAAACTAAGGGAAAACCCTGAAGAGACTGTGAAGAAATGAAGAACCCAAAGGTAGCCCTTATCAGCCTCGGATGCACTAAGAATCTGGTGGACTCCGAAAAGATACTCGGCAGGCTGGCCCAGTGGGGGGCCTCCTTTTGCCAAGAACCAGAGGCGGCGGACGTACTCATAATTAACACCTGCGGCTTTGTAAAGGCGGCCAAAGAGGAGTCTGTGGAGACCATACTCCAGATGGCAAGACTTAAGGATGCACGCCTGAAAAAACTCATAGTCACGGGATGTCTGGCCGAGAGGTATCAGGAGGAGCTGACCAGGGACATCCCCGAAATAGACCATGTAGTGGGACTAGAGAATTTTAATCAGGTAGCAGAATTTTCAGGTCTTAAAAAGGGCGGCAAAACTTGTCCTGAGCGTAGCGAATGGAACGGGTGTCAGGAGGATTCCAGGATACGCCTTACCCCAAGACACTATTCATATCTGAAGGTATCAGAAGGTTGTAATAACCCTTGCAGTTATTGTTCCATCCCATCCATAAGAGGCCCCTTCAAGAGCCGTAGCATGGAGGAGGTACTGGGGGAGGCAAGGGGACTCGTCTCAAGCGGGACTAAAGAGATAAACCTCATCGCCCAGGATAGCACCCTTTACGGTATAGACCTCTACGGCAGGAAACGTCTCCACGAACTCCTCCAGAGGCTTTCGGAGGTTGATGACCTTAGATGGATTAGGCTCCTCTATACCCACCCGGCCCACTTCTACCCTGCCCTCATTAAGGAGGTTGCCAGTAATGAGAAGGTGGTGAAGTATCTGGACCTCCCCACCCAGCACATTAATGACAAAATCCTCTCAAGGATGGGCCGGGGAGTAAACAGGGGCGATATTGAGGGCCTTATAAAGAGACTGCGCGAGGAGGTGTCAGGGCTCTTCCTGAGGAGCACCGTAATCGTGGGTTTCCCCGGGGAGGGGGAAGAGGAGTTTCAGGAGCTCCTGGACTTCCTGGAAGAAACGGCCTTTGAAAGGCTGGGGGCCTTTACGTATTCCAGGGAAGAGGGGACCACTGCGGCAGGCCTTGGGGGGCACGTCTCTGAAAAGATAAAGAAGAAGAGACTGGGAGAGGTAATGTCGCTGCAACAGGGGCTTGCCTTCAGGGAAAACGCCCGCCGGGTGGGTAAAGAAATAGAGGTACTGGTAGAGGAAGTAGGGGCAACCCTTGCGGTTGCCCAAAATAAAAGGGCAGGTGCAAGCCCTGCCCCTACACTGCAACTGGGGTACGGAAGGTCCTATGGCGATGCGCCAGAGGTGGATGGTAACGTCAAGCTTGAGGGTTCCAACCTGATGACAGGAGAATTCCGCAGGGCCCTCGTAACAACGTGGGAGGGTTACAACCTTGTTGCCCGCTGTCTGGACTGACCAACACGTAAAATGGGTGGGTAAGGGTCTTAAAAAGTTCCTGTGGCCCCTTCGCTACATATCTGACACGGGTGGATGGAGCAGGTCTGAGAACCTGCCTAACCAGCTAACTGTCCTGAGGCTCTTCATGGGCCTGTTCTTCCTCCTTATCCTTTCCCTTGGTTTCTTTGGCCTGGCACTGACGGTTTACATCCCAGCCATGACTACGGACGTACTGGACGGCTACCTGGCCAGGCGCAATGGCCAAATCAGCAATTTTGGGAGGATACTGGACCCCCTGGCAGATAAGTTAATCATCTGCGGCGGCCTCTCCCTCCTCCTCCTCTATCTCCCTATAGTGAGACCATGGATGGTAATAACGATAATCGCAAGGGAATTGCTGGTAAGCCTCCTGAGGGGATACGCCGAGCTAAATGGGGTCGCCTTCCCCAGCAACATCTGGGGCAAGGTCAAGATGTCCCTTCAATCGTTCGTCGTAGGGTTACTAGTCTTCGTTGCCGGCCCTGCCCAGGGATATTACTGGGTCCTCACGGCCTCAGAGGCGTTACTCTGGTTCACCGTTATGCTCACCCTCCTCTCCGGCCTCGCCTACTTCCTGCAGGCCTGGCAGTTCCTCCGGGCAAGGACAAGTAAGAAACCCTATGGAGTTCTGTAAGACCTTAGCCGTAACCCTTAAGAGGGTAGACTACAGCAACACTAGCCAGATAGCTACCTTCTACACCCTCAACTATGGAAAGCTACAGGCCCTGGCCAGGGGCTCTAAGCGTATGGGGAAAAAGGCCCCCGGCTCTATTGACTTGTTCTCTTACAATGAGATAATCTTTCTTAAAAAGGAACCAGGCAGCTTGCATCTCCTGACCGAATGGGAGCTACTTGAAGACTTCCCGGCCTTCAGAAAAGAGATAGAGAGGTTTTATTCGGCCTGTTACGCGGTGGACTTATTAAACAAACTTATAGACGAAGGAGAGACCGACAAACCCCTCTTCCATCTCCTCCTGGACACTTTGCACAGTCTATCAAGAGATAACAATAAGGATTTGAGTCTCCTAGCCTTTGAACTCCAACTACTCAAACACCTGGGCTACCTCCCCGGACTAGGGGAATGTACCCAGTGCGGGAAGAAGTTCCCCAGGAACTCAGGGGCAGTGCTTAGCCCCTTCCAAAGGGGTCTGGTATGTAAGACTTGCAGTGGGCATAGCGAAGTAGGGGCACGGCACGCCGTACCCCTACAGCTCTCCCCGTCTGCCCTCTCTACTGCTAATTTCCTGGCTGGCTGTAAGCTATCTGCCCTCAACCGCCTCCACGTACCCCAAAAAGTACGTGAGGAGCTGAAGAGGCTGAGTACGGAGTACCTCTCCCAAATCTGGGGCAGACCGGTAGGGGCATGGAGATGATTAGAGACTCCTGCAGACTGGCCGGCTCAATTACAAGAATTATAGCCCTTATTGCAGGAATAATACTCCTCTCCCCTTCACCCAGTCTTTACGGCAAGCTGATATGGAATAAGGATACGGGATGGGTAGACCCTATCACCCTGAACCCCCGTATTCCAGACCAGCATTTTAAACTGGCCCTATCCATGATGGTGGACCAACAGTACGAGAGTGCCGTACAGGAATTCAAGGCCGTGCTGAAGGCGGATAAAGATGGAACCCTGCTGGAACCCTGTTTATACAGCATTGCCCAGGCCTACCTTCTGGCAGGCAAGTACATGAGGGCATTTGATGCCTACGAAGACTTCCTGGAGAGACTTCCGGGGACAAGGCTCTCAGGCGTAATCTTAGAAAAAGAATACCAGGCAGGGGTGGCCCTCATGGAGTCCAAACCCACGAGTGCGGTGGAAATCTTTGAAAAGGTAATAGAACATAACCCCAAGGGACCGCTGGCACCCGAGAGCCAGGTGAAGCTGGCCGACGCCTATTTTATGGCCATGGAATATGAGTCGGCCGAAGAGGCCTACAAAAAACTGTTAGAGAATTACCCCAAGAGCGAGTGGGCACCCTATGCCATGTTCCGTATCCCCCTCAGCAAACTCACCCTGGAGACCCTGAGGGAAAGGGACCTCGGCAGGCTCTGGAAGGCAAGAGAGGGTTTTGAGGAGTATCTGGCCAATTATCCGGCAGGGAACTTTGCTGAAGAGGCCAAAAAGAATATCCACGAGACGGAGGAATTTATTGCCCGCAGACAGTACGATATTGCAGAACTCTACCTCAGGAAGAAACACCCCCAGGCGGCCATGGTCCACTTTGAAGGCGTAGTAAACCATTTCCCCAATACCTCCTGGGCCGAAAAGTCCAGAGAACAGATAGAATTCTTGAAAAAGATTAACGCAACCAGAAAATGAGACTACTATGGCTAGGGCTGTTCACGGTGAGCCTTCTACTGGCGGCCTGCGGGTACACCTCCAGGTCCCAATTGCGGCAAAACGTAAACACCATTTATATACCCATACTTGATAATCATACCTACCGGCGGGGGCTGGAGTTTGACCTAACCAATGCCCTTAAGAATGAGATACTCTTCAGGACTCGCTTAAAGATAGTAGACAAGGACCACGCAGACTCTATCCTCTACGGCTCAATAACTGACGTAAAGAAACTCATCCTCTTAGAGGACACCAAGGCTAACCCGGCAGAGGCGGCAATGGTCATTATTATGGATTTCTCCTGGGTAGACCTCCGTACCGGCAGGACCATAGTAGATAAGAAAAACGTTACCCAACAGGCCGAATTTATCGTAAAGAAGAAAGAAACCGAAGAAACTGCCGAAAGGGAGGCCTTTGTAGACCTGGCAGAGAAGGTTATAAACCTCATGGAGGAGAATTGGTAGGCCCTTGAGAAGTAGACAACGGACAACAGTAGACAATAGACAGACCGCCCACTATACGATGCCTACCGTTTACGGGACAAGGATGCGGCGTATTGCGAACCCACTGCCAAAATCAGGAGGGAAGACCCTGGTAATGGGTATCCTGAACGTAACCCCTGATTCCTTCTACGATGGGGGATGGTATCCGAAGGTCAAAGACGCCGTGAGAAGGGGGCTCAAGATGATAGACGAAGGGGCAGGACTGGTGGACATAGGGGGGGTCTCCACCCGCCCAGGCTCGGAGACTATCCCTCTGGAAGAAGAACTAAAGAGGATAGTCCCCGTAGTAAAGGAGCTAGCCTCCCTGACAGAAATACCCCTCTCCGTAGACACCTACCGGGCCAGTGTAGCAGAAAAGGCCCTGGAGGCCGGGGCCGTCATGGTCAATGACATTAGTGGCCTGAGCGATAAAGACATGGCACGGGTGGTAGCCTCCCACGGGGCCACCCTGGTTATAATGCACATAAGGGGGAAGCCCCACCGCTACCCTAAAAACCCAGTCTACCGCAATATTATAGCGGAAGTCAGTTCCTTCTTAGAAAGAAGGGTTGAAATGGCACTAAAAATGGGGGTAAAATCATCTAACATTATCATTGACCCGGGGCTAGGCTTCGGTAAGACCGCCAGCCAGTCTCTGGAACTCCTGAGAAGGCTGGGAGAGCTAAGGGCCTTAGGGCAACCCATAATGGTGGGTCCTTCCAGGAAGAGTTTTATAGGAAAGGTATTGGGGGTGGATGCTGGAGACAGACTCCCCGGTACGCTGGCCGTCATTGCCCTGGCCATACTCCAGGGCGCCAGTATAATAAGGGTCCACGACGTTAAGGAGGCAGTGCAGGTGGCCTCCCTATGCAGTGCCTTTAAAGGCTAGACTTTAGACTTTGGACTCTAGGCTTTTCAACTGGCTACTCCAGGTTTTTCCTAAGTCTACAGTCCATAGTCTATAGTCTACGGTCTATAGTCCAATTCGGACGAAGGGGAAGGGAAAGGGCCTGTAGTGAGCGGAGCGAATCTAATGGAAAGGATTATAGGAGAGTTAAGTTTTTGGGGCCTCCTGCGGGCCTCCATAGAGATTTTCATCATATTCCTGATGCTATATTTTGTCCTTGGCTTTATGCAAGGCACTAGAGGAGTGGGCATCATAAGGGGACTGGTCTTCTCACTGGTCATTGCCACCGTAGCCCTCCTTTTCATCATAAGGAAATTTCAACTCTACACAGTGGACTGGCTACTAACCGAGTTCCTGCCCTGGGTCACCATCCCCTTCATCATCCTCTTCCAACCAGAACTCAGGCGGGCGCTGGTAAGACTGGGGCAAAACCCCTTACTTGGGGCCTTCTTCAGGACAGAAACCCCTGCAATAGAGGAAGTGGTGAAGGCGGCCACCGCACTATCCAAAAACCGTCTGGGCGGAATAATTGCCATAGAGAGGAAGGTCGGGTTAGACAACTTCATTGAGGGGGGAAACCGCATCAACGCCGACCTCTCCAGCGACCTTATAAACGCCATCTTCTGGCCAGGTTCCCCCATGCACGATGGGGCAGTAATCGTACAGGGACAGAAGCTGGCCGCCGCCGGATGCCTCCTGCCCCTCAGCGATAGCCCCGACGTAGATAAGGCACTGGGCACCCGACACAGGGCCGGTCTCGGCCTCACGGAAGAGACGGACGCCATCTCCATCATAGTCTCGGAACGCACGGGCAACGTCTCCCTGGCCGTAAGAGGACAGCTTACCAGCGGCTACGACGCCCAGGGGCTTAAGAAGGCCCTGGAGCAACTACTAGGCCCCACAGACCACAACCACAAGGAGACCAGTCTTGATTAGAGAGGCACTCCTCGGCAACTGGGGGGCCAAACTCATGGCCCTCTCCATGGCCGTAGCCCTTTGGTCCTATGCCACCGGCAAGTACACCGGAGAGCTTACCTGCGAAATCCCCCTGCGGATAATCCACCCCGCAGACTATACCCTGCTCCAACAATCCACCCGCGAGACAAAGGTCAAACTCAAAGGACCCAAACAGGGCATTGACTACGTCTCAGAACTACTCAGGACCAAAGAACTGGTAGCCAGATGCGAGATTACCGGCGAAGGACGCCCGGACATAGACCTCCTGGAAGAAGTGGTAACGTTGGACAAAAAGAATTTTAACTTCCCCCCGGAGATAAAACTGGAATCCCTGAATCCGGATAAGGTAACTATAACCCTGGGGAGGCTGGAGGAAAAGACCCTCCCGGTCAGTCTCCAGAAAAGGGGTGAACCAGCCGCAGGATACGCCCTGGCAGGGGAGTTCTTCTACCCCTCCCAGGTACAGGTAACAGGCCCCACCAGCCTCCTCAAGGAGGCAAAGGGCATCTCTACTACCGTCATAGACATAGCTAACCTCACCACCGACCAGAACCGCACCTTCCCCTGGAGGGTGCCACTAGAACAAAGGGTAACATTACATCGCAATGGCGATACCTTAGAGGTTCCGGTAAAATGTGATAAACAAATTAATGTCTGGTTACAGCTTACCGAACAACCCGGCAACAAGACCTTCCAGAAGGTCAAGATTAAGCTCCTCCAACCCCCCGATTCCCCTCGCAAGATAAAACTGCAGGAGGAAGACATAGATATTAAGGTAAGAGGACCCAAATTGACCCTGGACAAGCTCAGTCCTCCAGAGGTCTACATAGACGTGAGCGGGCTGGAACCACCGGGGCCTTACAAACGCCCCCTCAGGTGCATCCTTCCCCCCCAGGTGGAACTGGAAGAGGCACTGCCAGAGGTACACCTTGATTTCCAGGAACAAGAAGAGGTCAAGAAATGACCAAACTCGGCGTGAACGTTGACCACGTTGCCACCCTGAGACAGGCGAGGAAGACCTACGAGCCAGACCCCGTCACCGCCGCACTCCTGGCAGAACAAGGCGGCGCCGACGTCATTACCGTCCACCTCAGGGAAGACCGAAGGCACGTCCAGGAAAGAGACCTGAGATTACTAAAAGAGACCGTCTTTACCAAACTGAACCTGGAAATGTCTACGGCCTCTGATATAGTAGAAATAGCCATCTCTACAAGACCTCACCAGGTGACACTGGTACCCGAGAGACGACAGGAGGTCACCACTGAAGGAGGACTAGACGTGGTGCTTCAGAAGGAGACCTTGAAAGACCTGATAAAGAGACTTAAGGACAACGGCATCCTGGTAAGCCTCTTCATAGACCCCGAAGCCGGCCAGATTCGGGGCTCCAGTGAGGCAGGTGCAGAATTAGTGGAACTCCATACAGGGGCTTACGCCAATGCCCCCTCGGAGGGACTCCGCCTTGCCCAATTAGCCAGGCTCCGCCAGGGAGCCCTCCTGGCCAGAGAGGAGGGTCTGCGGGTAAACGCAGGCCACGGCCTCAACTACCACAACGTAGGCCCCATCGTTGAGGAACTGGGCGCAGAGGAACTCCATATCGGCCACAGCATCGTCTCCAGGGCCGTATTCGTGGGGATAAAAAGGGCCGTAGAGGAGATGAAGGAACTCATTTACAGGCACGGCCTGCTGGTTGAAAGGACTACCCAGAAAGGGTAATATGAGACTGTTTGCGTAGCCGCAACCTTTAGGTTGCGCTATTATACGCAGGCTAAAGTTCGCCAGAGGCGAATCTGCCTCAGGCATGACCTGCGGCTACTGAAAGGGCAACCCGTAAAGCGTAACTTAAAAGGAGGTATATGATGCTCGGTGGTTCTGTAGTGGCCCTGGTTACACCCTTCCGGAATGGTGAAGTAGACCTCGGGAAACTAAAGGAACTGGTTGAATTCCATATAAAGGAGGGCACTAACGCCATCTCCCCCTGTGGCACCACGGGAGAATCTGCCACCCTCACACACGAGGAGCACGAAAGGGTCATCTCGGAGGTAGTCCAGCAGGTCCGGGGCCGTATCCCCGTGGTCGCCGGTACAGGCTCTAACAGCACCAGGGAGGCCCTCAGGCTCACCCACTACGCCAAAAAGGCAGGGGCCAATGCGGCCCTAATCGTCACCCCCTACTACAACAAACCTACCCAGGAGGGGCTTTACCGCCACTACAAGGCCCTGGCCGAGGGGGTAGATATCCCCATAGTGGTTTACAACGTGCCTTCCAGGACGGGGGTGTCCATCTCCCCAGAGACGGTAGCCAGGCTGGGAGAGTTCAAGAACGTAGTCGCCATAAAAGAGGCCAGCGGAAGCCTTGACCAGGTCAGCGACATCCTCAGGTTGTGCAAGATTACGGTACTCTCGGGGGATGACTCACTCACCCTCCCCATCCTCTCCCTTGGAGGGAAAGGGGTAGTCTCCGTCGCGGCCAATATAGTCCCCGGGGATACTGCCCGGC
>MHYW01000050.1 GCA_001828545.1 Planctomycetes bacterium RIFCSPHIGHO2_12_FULL_52_36 | reverse complement strand
TCCAGTCTATATGTTTTATCTCATCCCCAGGGGAGTATTCCTTATGTTCCAGGAACTCTATGCTTGAGCCCTTGTGAGGACTCTTATGTATACCCGCAAGGGTCCCCTCTACCACATAGCGTGCCCTGAGGCTAAGGTCGGATATCTTGCTCAGGGTGGCTGGGTCAAAGGTTTTGGCTTCTGGTTTCTTCATCCTATGTATTGTCTGTTGGGGCGACCCACCGGGTCGCCCCTACTCACTCATGTTCTTTCACTGTCTCCAGGAGCTTGTCAATGACCTCCCTGGAGGAGATGCCCTCTGCCTCGGCATGGAAGTTGGTAATGACCCTGTGCTGCAGGGTAGGACGGCAGAGGTGGCGGATGTCTTCCGTGTTAACGGCATAGCGCCCCTGGAGGAGGGCCCTGGTCTTACCCCCTAAGATGAGATACTGGGAGGCCCTTGGGCCTGCACCCCAGCTTATCCACTTCTTAACAAAATCCGGGGCATCTTTAGCCGTAGGTCTTGAGGCCCTCACCAACCTTACGGCGTAGGAGAGGACGTGGTCCGATACAGGCACCTTCAGGACGATTTCCTGGAACGCCCGAATCTCCTCAGGACCAAAGACCCTGGTAAGCGTGGGCCTGAAGGCACCCGTAGTAGTCCTGACTATCTCCATCTCTTCTGCCTGGGAGGGGTAGTCTATGTCTATCTGGAACATAAACCTGTCCAGCTGGGCCTCGGGGAGGGGATAGGTACCTTCCTGCTCTATGGGGTTTTGTGTGGCGAAGACCAGGAATGGGAGCTCCAGTGGATACGTATTCCCCCCGGCAGTAACCTTATACTCCTGCATGGACTGGAGGAGGGCGGCCTGGGTCTTTGGGGGTGTACGGTTGATTTCATCGGCCAGCAGGATATTGGCAAAGATGGGGCCCTTTATGAATCTAAAGAAACGCCTGCCTGTAGTCTGGTCCTGCTCCAGGACGTCGGTACCAGTTATGTCTGCCGGCATAAGGTCCGGGGTAAACTGTATACGGCTAAAGCGCAAATGGAGTACCTCGGCCAGGGTGCTCACCAGCAGGGTCTTGGCCAGACCCGGTACACCCACAAACAGGCAATGGCCCTTACAAAAGAGGGCGATAAGCATATGCTCTATCACTTCCTCCTGTCCCACTATCACCTTTGATATCTCTTCCCTTATCTTTTGCCGCCCCTCGGCAATCCTTTCTATGGCCTTAATATCGGGGCTTTCGGTCTCTGGGGCGAAAGTGCTCATAAACTCTCCTTTGATGGTGGCACTAGAGGCGTATGGATAAAGACTGAAATAGTTTGTAGGGGCATCCTATGAATTGCCCCTTTAGCCTGAGGTGGATTTCCCCAAACGTATATCCTTTAAATAAAGTATCAGATAATGCGGGTGATTGCAAGGCGGTAGCACCGCCTTAGACGACTTGACACCCTGGCAGTAGTTCATCTCGGGCAGACGGGTCCGCCTCAGGCGGACAGGCCTAACGAAAAGTACCTATTGAAAATTTTTCATGGTATCTAGCCATTTCCGCATGGGTTTTGGAAAATATTCCTACAGGTTTTGTAGTGTAACTAATTTGTAACAGATTACTACAGGCCCCCATCTCCCATACCAACCCGTAAGATATTGAAAATAATAAACTTAAGAAATTAGAGTCTTTATGGAAGAAAAGATGCCCTTTTGGCACAGGGTATGCTTAATGGTCTTACATAACATGCTATTTCAAATTCTTCTGGGCAGTAAGCCACGTACCTTGTTGGTAAAAGGCGGCCCGGAAAGGAGGGTGTGGTGGATAGACAATTAACTCTAATACCAATAATAAGGAAGAGGGTAAGACTCCATCGGAAGCAGAGGAGCTGTTTGATGTGTGGGAGGAGTTTTAAGAGCGAAGGGCCTCATAACCGCAGGTGCCCCAGATGCAATTATCTCCTGGACCATGCAAGGGAGGGCACCTATTACGAGCCTTCTACCTACTCGGTAGAGCATCGCCAGTTTTTAGACTCACTGGATAGACTATAAAAAAGTAGCCAGTAGTCAGTCCGCCTTAGGCGGAGTAGCCAGGGAAAAGATTTATCTCTGACTACTGGTTACTGGTCAAAAAGGAGGACAAAAACATGGGGTGGGGAAAGAAAAGGAACCTGGACATGCCGGTGGAGGCGTTGATAAGGGTTAAAAACCGGAGGAGGACCATTGCGTTGGCCTCAGGAATCGGCCTGGGAATAGGCACAGTCCTACTAGGCATAGCCACGATATGGGTACTCTCAGCACAGGCCCTCTTTCAGGTCATGATGCCTTGAGTCCGCAGGACAGGAAGAGTAGACGGCAAACGGTATACAGAGAAGGCTTTTGTCCCTGCATGTAGTCCACTGTCCGCTTTTTACTACCACGGGAAAAGAGAGACGGTCCGCCGTCTTAACCTTCTATGACAAATTTCTAAAAAGGAGATGGGCATGACTTCAGTAATGGCAACTGAGTATCCAAAGACAGGAAAGACAGGGATGACTTCAGCAATGGCAACGGCTTACATGAAGACGTTCCCCATGGAAGCAGAACCAAAAATCCCAGGCGGGAAGCGCAACGCAGTGCTGGAAGTCCCCGAGTTCCAGACGGCCTGGAACCTCTACAGGGAGACCAGTCTGGACATAACGAAACGTGTGGAGTACATGTCTCAGTGTCTGAACTTCACCGAGGACGACAAGAAGGCTATCAAGGAATCTAAGGAGGTCATAGCACCTGCCCTGGATAAAATCCTTGACCATATATACTGGGAGAAACTGGTCACCGACCCGTGGCTTTCCAGGTGGTTCAGGGACGAAGAAGGGAACATCTCCGAGGAGTACGTAACTATCAGGAGGGCACGCCAGAGGAGGTTCATGCTGAAGATACTGGAGTGCAAGTGGGATGAGGACTTCTGGAACTTTGTACGCTGGGTGGGGGCGGTCCATGTGCCTGTCTTTGGGAATGAGGACATATACGTCCCGGTAAGGCTGAACCTGGCCCTATGGGGCTACATCCACCAGTACCTCTTTAATTACCTCCACGAGCAACTCAAGGATGAGCCTGAGAAGATGCGCAGGATAGTCGCGGCCTGGACAAAGCTGTTCTGGCTGATAATAGACGTCTATCACATTGACTACTTTGCTCCCTGGATGTAGGTGTATTTAATCTCTACATGTAGGGGCGGGTTTAAAATCCGCCCCTACTACTGTGAAGGAGAGAAACCCCATGGAGATTAAAACCATCTGGTTTGAGGGCAAGTGTGTAAACTGTGCCATGTGCGCCGAAGAGGCCAGAGAGGTCTTCTCATTTCATCCATCCACCGGAGTACAGCTCAAGATAAGAGAGAAATTTGATCCTCACATTGAGCAGATAAAGAGCGCGGTACTGGTCTGCCCTACCAAGAGGATAAGGTGCCAGTGAGAAGGAAGGACGCCATGCATGCCCCCAATCCTGATTCAAAAAATGTACTTCTTGTAGAGGATGATGACCTCCAGAGGCTCTATTTCCGGGAGGAACTGGAGAGAGAAGGCTATCAGGTACGCTCAGCGGGAGATGGACGAGAGGCGTTGAAGGAGATAGCTGAAGAGAAGCCTGGGGTGGTGATAATGGACGTAGTCATGCCGGGGATGGATGGCATTCAGACCCTTTTTAGGGTCAAATCTTGCTACCCCGCACTCCCCGTGATATTACACAGTAGCCACCCTGGTTATAGAGACAATTATCTATGCTGGGTGGCCGATGACTTTGTCACCAAATCCGCCGATACGGCCCCCCTGAAACTTGCGTTAAGAAGGTTACTGCCATAACCTTTTTCAGCCTTGACTCCATTGGTAAATACTGTAAAATGCCCGCATGATAAGGATACCTCTACTATTGGTCCTGGGAGTGCTTCTTCTCGCTACGCCTGTCCAGGCAGAACGTCCTAAACCTGACGTTCCACCTGACGTTCCAACTGACTTCCAAGCCCTTTTCCCCGCTATGTCTATCCAGACAGAATACTCTGGAGAGGCAAAGGCCCGCTTTGTAAAGGGATTGGACTGCTTGAAGGCCGGGGACCCCGACGCATCCGCTAAAGAGTTAGAGGAGGCAACAAAGCTTCAACCCAAAGTGATAGATGGGCATAGATACCTGGTCGTAGCCTATTCCTTAAAGTTGCAACTCCAAAGAGTCGTAAAAGAATACAATACCATATTTGAGATAAACCCAAACCTGACCAATGTCCCCCCTACATCGGCCTTATCTGTAGAGGAGAACAAAAAAACGGCCAATGAATTTATAGAAGGACTCAAAAAACTCCTGAAGGACGAAAGACGTCCCAACCCCATGATCTACGCCATCCTGACGTGGATTTATGCAGAAAAAGGAGACCTCAAGGCGTCCTATGACGAAGCCCTTGTAGCTATAAAGAAATTACCTTCCCTGGGCAATGATTACCTGGACGTAGAAGCGGGCGATGATTATATGGGCATAGGAGAAAGTGCGGTCTCCCCCCTTATGATGGATCTAGCAGATGCGATGCGAAATAATCTTACACTGGCAAAGCAACAGGCAAACGTAATCCTCTTTTCCCTTAGCACAAGTAAATACTAGCCTAACCCTGGGAACCAATAAGATATGGAACCAGGAGCAAGGATTAACCCTTATGAAATCAGCCCTCTACCGCTTACTGTTTACTGCTTACTGCCTACTGCCTACTGCTATTTATGCCGAAGGGAACCCCTCTGCACTGGAAAAAGAGATAGAGGCCGCCAGGAACCCTATGGCCTGGGACCTCGGCCCTGAGACAGTAGACGTCTCAAATTATCCCCCTCCTATACAGGAGGCCCACAAGGTCTTCGCCGTTAAATGTGGCAGGTGTCACGGCCTGGCCCGTCCTCTCAACGCCCCTTTCGCCACAGCCGAGGAATGGAACACCTACGTAAACAAGATGATGCGCAAACCAGGCTCAGGGATAACCCCGAACGAGGGTAAGCAGATATTTGACTTCCTGGCATACGACTCCAGGGTCAGAAAGCTTTCTAACCCGGAGGCATGGAACAAACACATAGACCAACTCCTTGCCTCTTTCCAGGCGAAGTACGGTAAAGGGAAAGAAACTCAGTGATATAGAAGGAGACCTCTGAAAAAGTTTGTGTGGGCTTTAGTTTCCTCCTCCCTTGCCTGCCCTGAGCGGAGACGAAGGGATGGGAGGGAATTTCGGTTGCAACTTTTGCAGGGGTCTCAGAAGAGGTGGAGGCTAAGAGGCCCGGCAGGTGGCAGGGCCGCTCCCGTCAAAATATGGGTCTTTTGTCCCTCCCAGGTGGCCTGTGTAGATGGAACAATAACGATGAGGAAAACTCTGCGGCCAGGAGTTTTATCCTCTCCTCCGTATTATGGCTTGCCTTTGTAGTCTCCCTGGCCCTTATCCTTGCCACCAAGTTTGTCTGGCCCGATTTCCTGGGCGGGACGGCCTGGCTTTCCTTCGGCAGGCTCAGGCCACTCCACGTTAACGGTGCCCTGTTCGGCTGGCTTTCCATGTCCAGCACGGGGATAATGCTCTACATCCTTCCCAGGCTCACGGGGGTAAGACTCTACAGCGAGAGGCTGGGCAACCTGACCTGCCTGTTATGGAACCTCCTCCTCATCGGGGCCTCCATCACCCTGCCTTTAGGATACACACAGGGAAGGGAATATGCAGAGTTTATACTGCCCCTTGACTACCTCTTTATGTCCATCCTTGCATTGCTGGGCTACAACGTATTCAAGACCGTAGCCCGTATGAAGGATAAGGCTATGTACGTCAGCCTGTGGTATTTCCTGGGCTCGCTGGTATGGATGCCTTTTACCTACATGGTGGGCAACAACTTCCTCATGGATACGACGGGCCTGGGCGGCAGGGGCCCCGTACCCGGGGTGAACGATGCCATGCTCAACTGGTGGTACGGACATAACATCATCGGTATGTGGTTCAGCACTACGGGACTGGGTATCTTTTATTACTTCCTGCCAGTATTCACAAAAAACCCCTTATACAGCCACAGGCTCTCCCTTATAGGCTTCTGGACACTGGCCTTCTTCTACGTCTGGAACGGCCAGCACCACCTTATCTACGGCCCAGGCCCTGACTGGCTGGAAGACGTGGCCATAACCTTCAGCGTCCTCATGCTCATCCCGGTCTTTGCCGTAGTATATAACTTCTTTAAGACTGCCCAGGGGAGTTGGCACCTCATGTTTGACAACTCTCACGAGCATCTGCCAGTGAGGTTTTTCATGGTAGGCGGGCTGGCCTATTTCCTTACGTGCACCCAGGGTCCATTCCAGGCCCTCAAGGCCGTCAACTCCAATCTCCACCTCTCTTACTGGGTGGTAGCCCATGCCCACCTGGCCTTCCTGGCCACCTTCTCCTTCATAAGCATGGCCTCCATTTACTACATCCTCCCAAGACTCCTTAATACCAGTATCAACTTGAGGCTGGCCCACTGGC
>MHYW01000049.1 GCA_001828545.1 Planctomycetes bacterium RIFCSPHIGHO2_12_FULL_52_36 | reverse complement strand
GCTAACCGAATAAGGCGAATTTGGGTTTAAGGGTGTTGTTTCCAGAAATTGTCCTTCTTCTTTAAGTTCGCCATACACTTCATCGGTTGATATATTTATAAATCTCTCTATTTCGTGCTGCTTTGAAACGTCCAGCAAGACACAGGTCCCCTTTACATTGGTGTCTAAAAAAGGGGAGGCGTCCAATATGCTCCTGTCAACGTGGCTTTCAGCTGCGAAGTGAACAACGACCTCGGGTTTTTCTGTTTTAAAAACACGTTTTACAGATTCTTTATCTGCTATATCTACCCTATAAAAAGTGACCTCTTTTTCTACTGCTTTTATTCTTTCAACATCACCAGCATAGGTGAGGTTATCAATCAAAACTATTTTATGCCCCCTCTTTACACCCTGCCTGACAAACTCACTCCCAATAAAACCAGCCCCACCTGTAACCAAAAGTTTTTTCATTTAATCACCTTAAAAATATCTTAAATCTTTATAACCGATGCCGTTTATATTCAGCCATCACAGATTAGCCTCTTGAGCAAGTTTGTATTTACTCAAGAATTAAGGTCTATTTCTTGAATTCATATTAGGTCAATAAACCCAAAAGATATTGTCCATATCCATTCTTTTTAAAAGGTTCTGCAAGCCTCAACAGTTGGTCTTTATCTATGTACCCCAATCTGTACGCAATTTCTTCTATGCATGCTACTTTCAGGCCCTGTCTCTTTTCTATAGTTGCTATAAACTCCCCAGCTTCTAGCAGACTTTCGTGTGTGCCCGTATCAAGCCACGCAAAACCTCTCCCAAGGAGTTCAACTCTAATCTTGCCATCTCTAAGATATTCTTTATTTACCTCTGTTATCTCAAGTTCATTCCTTTTTGAGGGTTTAATACTCTTGGCAATTTTTACCACCTTGTTGTCGTAAAAATACAAGCCTGTTACCGCATAATGGGATTTGGGGTCCTTAGGCTTCTCCTCCAGGGATAAAACGTTTCTATTATCATCAAATTCAACTACGCCATATCTTTCAGGGTCGTTAACATAATACCCAAATATTGTCGCGCCGCCCTTTGTCTTCACATCGTACACAGATTTTTTTAACATCTCCACAAAACCATGGCCATAAAAAGTATTATCTCCAAGTATAAGACAGACATCATCCGTGCCTATGAAATGCTCACCAATTATAAATGCCTCCGCAATACCATTTGGATGGGGCTGTTCCTTATAGGTAAAATTAAGCCCCAAATGAGACCCACTACCAAATAAGTCTTTGAATCGCGGCAAATCGTGAGGAGTGGAAATTATGAGGATGTCCCGTATGCCGGCAAGCATAAGCACAGATAGAGGATAATAAATCATTGGCTTGTCATAAACAGGCAATAACTGTTTACAGACGGCCATTGTTATTGGATAAAGCCTCGTGCCACTCCCACCTGCTAATATGACACCTTTCATCAACTACCCCTCACAATTTGACTCTTTAAATCTTCCGGGTTGAGTATTGATTGGCAATGTGCGTCATCACTGAGGTCTTGCCGGGAAGAGCGTAGGGAAGAATGTCTGAAGGCCGTAGTAAACGTCTTGTAATACTGTCCCCTCGGAAAAACTCTTTACAATCCTTCTGGCCAGGAATCTTGGGTGGAAATAATATTTCCAATAAAACATATTGTAATAATGTTGCAACGTTTCGTGGCTGAGGTTCGGGTGCGTATATATCTCACCTGCACGGTGCAGGTTGTACAGCGTCCAGTCCCGGCTCTTGATAAGGCCCCTCTTCTCATAATCCTCAAACATTATAGTCCCCGGGAACGGGATTGTTATGGTTACCTTTGCATAATCGGGCATAAGCCTTAGGGCGAAGTCTACCGTCTTCTTGAGTGATTCTTCCGTATCATCCGGCAGGCCGAGCATGAAGAACCCGACACTCTCCAGGCCTACCTTTCTTACCAGTTCCATGCATCTTACGCTTTCTTCTATCTTAATCCCCTTATTGATTCCATCTAATGAGGCCTGGTCCCCGCTTTCAAACCCGATACCAACCTGATAGCAGCCTGCCCTCTTTGCAAGTACAAGAAATTCTTCATCTACCCGGTCAACCCTCACGCCGTTTCCTAAGTTCCAGGGGAACTTTAGTCCGGACTGTATTATCTTTTCACAAATCATCTTGGCCCGTTCTATGTCTGTAGCAAACTGGTCATCTACTATGCGGATTTCTCCAGCTCCCATCCGGAGCATGTATTTTATTTCATCTACCACTCGGTCCGGGGATTTTTTTCTGAACAACCTGCCCGCTATGTTTTTATTGCAGAACGTACATGCACTCGGACACCCCCGGCTCGTCTCCATATTTGCCGTGGGCGTCCCTTTACTAAGAAATTTTGGGCATTTGTACCGTTTTATGTCGTAGAGGTCCAGGGCTGGAAAGGGCAGGGTATCCAGGTCCTTTATAAGAGGGGCAGGAGGGTTGGAGAGTACATCACCGTTCTTCTTATAGTAGATGCCATTAATATCGGCCAGGGGCTTACCTTCCATTATTTCTAACAACGCGTTTTCCCCTTCGGAGGAGACAACTATGTCTGCCTCTGTGTCGTTGAGACTGTCTACTGGAAGGGCAGTGGCGTGGGGTCCGCCGTAGACCATGCGCACATCGCGGCCCAACTTCTTCCTGATGATTTTGCTTATCTCTCTAACCTCAAAATAAAGGGGCGATGTGGATGTAAAACCTACTACTCGCGGCTTCTGCTCATCCAGGGTCTTATCCAGTATCTCGTAGGGTTTGTCCTCTATCCCAAGGTCCAGTACGGCAACATCAAAGCCTTTTCCCTTGAGCACAGCGCCCAAAGACGTATAGGATAATAGAGGATAAACCTGCATACCAGCATTTAGCTTAGTGCCTTTGTAAGCAGTAAAAGCTGAAGGCATGTTAATGAACAGTATGTCTTTCACTCCTCTTAATTCCTTTCTTAGAATGATACCATATTTGCCGTAGTCCCAGTTTCAAGGGTTTATAACTGGCAATGAATTATTGCAGATAACGGCTCGCAAATCAACACCTTCGTATCTGCTAGGTTAGCTGCCCCATGACCCGTCTGGGCTTATTCCTAAATTTGCCCCGCTCCCAGACATGTATCTCTAGAAATAATAAGAATATCGTCTTTACAACGACAATGCTGTTGAACACGGTCATCGCCTTTGAAGAACCATGCTTGCGCTCCTCCAGGAGGACGCCAACCTCCATGAAACTGTGTCCCATCTTCAGCATCCTTACCAAATTGGAGGAAAGATAAGCAAAACCGCCCGTTGTCACGGGTATTCTTTGGACCGCCGTACGCCTGTAAACGAAAGGGCCGTTGAAATACTTCATGTCCAATCCAAAGAGGAGGTTAAGGGTTGTAGTGTATAAATAAGAGACTATCTGCCTGTGGAACGGGCGAATTTCCTGGTTGGTGAAATAGGAGACCACTAGGTCGGCGAGCCCAGTATGTTTAAACAACTGTTCAATAGAACCAACCGGTATCTCATTGTCCCCGGGAACCATAGTAACATACTCATGTCTTGCCCGCTCTATGCCCGCACGGATGTTATACCCGAATCCCATGTTCCTGGGGTTGTGTATGACCTTTATGTTGCCGTCTCTTGCCGCCAGGGTCTCAGCGATCCTTCCGGTAGCATCCGTACTGCCATCATCGAATATCAGAATCTCATGCGCGCTGAACCTCTGACCCATTGCCTGATAGACAGCTTTCACTGTACTTTCCAGGCTTCCTTCTTCGTTGAGAGCAGGGATGATAACGGACAAGGAAGGCTTTTTATCCATCGTTAGAAGGGACCCAAAAACTCTTTCTCCTGGGCCAGACTAGAAAACTCTCTTTCGTACACAGTTTTTGCGGTAAGTGAAGATTCAAAGAGGGGCACTGACTTTTCTCCACCTTTCTGAACAATCTGCCTCACTGCCGAGATAATGTCCATCGCTCCTGGGTAGAATACCTTTTCCAGGGTTACTGAGGTGGGTGCTGATATGTCCGGCAATGCCACCCGCTGGATGGGCGCCTTCAGATACTCAAAGGCCTTCTCTGCAACAAGGGCCGAAATCTCGGCACTCGCCCCATAGCTCTTCCAACCCGTATCGGCTACGACCAGCCGGCCGGTCTTCTTGACGGAGTTTAGTATTAGCTCCTCATCCAGGGGTTTCAGGGAGCGCAGGTCAATCACCTCTACGTCAATCCCGCCCTCCTCCTTAAGTGCTACCGCCGCCTTGATGGCATCCCAAACTGCGTAAGAGATGGCAGCCACGGTCGCATCCTTACCCATCCTGACAACGGCACCCTTCCCAATGGGAAGGGTGTAAGGTCCTTCCGGTACAGGCCCTGCATAGTCGTAGAGCCTGCGGTGTTCAACAAATATCACCGGCGAATCGCCCTCTATGCTGGCCATAAGAAGGCCCTTGACACTGTAAGGGGTACTGGGCATCACCACTTTCAGCCCCGGTACGTGGGAGAAGAGGGCCTGAAGGCTCTGTGAATGCTGAGACCCCTGCCCCCATCCCCTGCCTACAATGGCCCTGACGGTTATTGGTACCGTCATCAGCCCGCCGAACATGTGGTGCCACTTTGCGGCGTGGTTGCAGAGCTGGTCCATACAGTAATACATAAAGTCGTTGCGGGCATGGACCATCACCGGCCTCATACCTGCCAGGGCCGCCCCGATGGCACACCCGGTCATGGTATTCTCAGCAACAGGCGTGTCAAACACCCGTTTCTTGCCAAATTTCTTATACGCCTCAAGGGTAGTGCCAAAAATCCCTTTGGGGTCATCCACCCCAATACCCATGATGAATACCCGCTCGTTCCTCTCCATAGACTGGACATGGGCTTCACTAATGGCCTGCCAGTATTTTATTTCTCTCTCTTTTGGCTTTTTGTCCTTGCCCATACTAGTAAACGTCCTTTAACAGTTCGGCCTCGTCGGGAAACGGGCTTTCTTTTGCAAATCTAACTGCCTCCTCCATCTTTTCACCTACCTCTTTTGCAATAGTGCTCACGTCTTTCCGGGATAAGATGCCGTTTTCCAGGAGCACCTTTTCGTAGATACTGACTGGACATCTAGCCATCCATTTCTCCAGTTCCTCCTTACTGCGGTACCCCAAATCATAGTCGTAATACGGTCCCACATGCTCCCTCCAGCGATACGTCTTACATTCTATAAGGAACGGTCCTTGCCCGCGGCGACAGCGGTCTACGGCCTCTTTTGCTGCCTGGTAGATGGCAAGCAGGTCATTTCCATCCACGCAGACGCCCGGGACACGGTGGCTCTCCCCACGTTCAAATATATTGTTTGTGGGCTGGCGTGCTAATAAATGTGAGTGTGTGGCGTAAAGGTTGTTTTCGCACACAAAGATTACCGGTAAGCTTTTGAGTGAGGCGAAGTTGAGTGTCTCGTGAAAGGTGCCCTCTTCCACGGCGGCATCACCAAAAAAGGTAACTGACACCCGGTCTGAACCCTGCATTACCGATGCCAGGGCCGTGCCCATGGCAATGGGGATGGTACCTGCCACGATAGACGAGGCACCCATAAATCCCACCTCAGGCGCTGCCAGATGCATAGAGCCTCCTACACCCCCGGCACACCCGGTCTTTTTCCCGTACAATTCTGCTACCAGGCGTCTCAGCTCGCCGCCCTTAGCTAGATAGTGGGCGTGACAGCGATGGGAACTGAAGACATAATCATCCTTACGGAGGTTGGCACATACCCCTACGGCTACGGCCTCCTGGCCTATTGACAGATGGATGGGGCAGCGCATCTCTTGCTCAGGGTAGAGTTCCGCAATCCGTTCCCCCTCCTTACGGATTTTTACTATCATATAGTACATGTCCCGCAAGACATTGGCTGGGATGGATTTCAGGCTGGGGTCTTTTTTCTTCATAGCTCGCTTATCAGTGGCCTAGATGAAGTTTACGTGCTCTGGGGGATTCTTCAGGTCCCACAGGTATCTGTTTATTTCGTCCAGACGACAGTTCTTCCTGCACGCCGTAGTGTCCAGGCTTTTAGCTACCATCTCCAGGGACTTCCTCCTGCGTTCACCCGTCCATATTTCTTCAAAGGTGTTTTCGTAAATATTTCCATAGAGGAACCTCTCATCGCCCAGGTATGCGCTACAGCCCCAGACGTTGCCCCCGGCATCTATGTACACCCAGAAAGGAAGCGCCTGGCAGCGGTCATAATATCTGCCGTTTTCGTCCAGCTTTTTCATCGTGTACCCACGGAAGATTATCTTAAAATTCTTGTCTTCGTACTTCTTGACCTCTCTCTCCATATCATAGTAACTACCGTAACGTAAATCCTCATATCTCCTGCCATGGCTCATAGGATGTTGGGAGAAGGGCTTTATTACCAGATAGTCTAACCCAATGTCTTTGGCCCTCCTGGCCAATATGGCTGGTTCGCTGGCATTTTCTTCAAGGAGGACCATTTGTGCCCCCAGTGTACAACTGTAACCCTCCCTTTTTTTGAGTTCTACCGCATAGGAAAGATTCTTCAGGACTCGTTCAAAGGCCGAGGGGCTGGCCCTGTGTATCTTTGCGTACGTCTCTTTAGT
>MHYW01000048.1:7061-9688 GCA_001828545.1 Planctomycetes bacterium RIFCSPHIGHO2_12_FULL_52_36 | reverse complement strand
GTTAGAGGGGACATTAAACTTAATCACCCTCCCCCCTGTACCAATCAGGTACAGGGCTTTGTCCTGCACCCTTGTGGTGCAGGGCCTTCCCCCTTCCCTCAAGGGAGGGGGAAACTAAAGCCCATACAAACTTTTTAGGAGGTCTCAGTCCATAGTACATCACCTAATTTTATAGACTTTTGCAGGGCTCTCGTTGTATAATTCCTAGAAAGTTTTAATCCGAGGATAATAACACCACCCAGCGTATCGGAGGTAAAGGGCCATTATAACTATCTCAAAAGAGTTGAATACCAAAGGGGATGGCGACTGCCACAATATCACTCCAGAGGTAGAGCAGGCGGTGAGGGATTCGGGGGTGCGTTCTGGACTGGTTACTATCTTTATTCCCGGCTCTACGGCCGCAGTGACCACCCTGGAATTTGAAGAGGGGGTAGTAAATGACCTTGCCGGGGCGATGGAAAGGCTTATCCCAAAAAACATACCCTACCAGCATGATGAACGCTGGCAGGATAGGAACGGGTACTCCCACGTAAGGGCAGCCCTCATGGGCCCCTCTCTTACTGTCCCCTTTGTAAATGGTGGGTTACAGCTTGGGCGCTGGCAGCAGATAGTCCTTATAGATTTTGATAACCGCAGCCGGAACAGGCAGTATCTTATTAATATCCTGTGGGGAGAAAAATAGGGATTAGGGGTCAGGGATCAGGGGTTAGGGAGAAAAGATTGCTAGTCCCTAACCCCTGGCCCCTAATCCCTGACTTCAGTCCGCAATATCACCCTCTTCCAGTCCTCCCTGAAGACTGGCCAGCCCACAACGTTTGTCTCTTCGTCCTTCAAGGATACTTTTTCTCCACGTAGGGTTACATCCCTCAGGCACTGACTTTCCAGGGGGTAGGAGGGTCTTACCGTAAAGGGGTAAGAACTCTTCCTCTTGTAGAGACTCCCATTGTCAAAGATGGTTACTATCATAGGTCTGAATTCCAGCATTCGGAAGGCTATAAGCTCATGGCTGGCCGTGAAGTAGGTCTTTTTTAGCCTAGGGAGGTCAAATCCTGAGACCTCGGCATCCCTTTTGAACCACTCCCCTGGCAGGAGTAGGTTGATGGCCATGAGGTTACTGGCCTCCTCCAGGTGGGCCTCCTCCACCCTCCCCTTCAGGGACACCTCTCCTATCTCATGGGCAATGGTGAACTGCTTTCTCTCTGATTTATTGGGGTTCTTACTGCCTACTATTATGGTTCCCAGGTCCCATCTAGTCCGGCTGTAACCCCTGGTCTTTAGGTGGGGGTCTATCTGGACGGTTAGCCCCAGCTTGTTGGCTATCAGGTAGGCATCCACAGGGGGGGCATGGATGCCCATCCTCTCCAGTAGCGCCCTGGCCTCTTGTTCTACCAGGGCCGCTATGTCAGGGACCATCCTGCCACTCTCCTGCCATTTGTAGGGGGTGCCCCCACCGCCTGATTTTCTGTAGGGGCAATTCCCGCCTGAGGCGGATTTTCAACATGAATTGCCCCTACAGCCCCTTTTGCTCTTCTTTATGAAGGGTCTCTAAAAGGGTTAACAGGAGTTTACGGTTTGGTCCAAGGAGTGTCTGTTTGCACCTTTCCAGTGCCTCATTCTCTTCCAGGTGACGGTCTATCCAGTAAGCTGGGTCCACCGGCACACCTCCGTAACCCCTGATTGTGGAAAGCTCTTCCACGTCTTTCTGGGTGAGGCCCTGGAGTTTCTCAGGCTGGGCCTCAAAGTGTTTTCTAAAGTTCTCAGGAAGGCTGGACAGGTCCAGGGGCTCACCGGCGGCACGTACGGCTCTTTTCGGATGCCCTGGGGCAATACGGTCAAGGGGGCTCGGAGGGTAACCCCTGTTATCATCCATGAGGTAGTCAAGGGTGACGCAAAATATCCTGGACAACTTCATGGCGGACTCGCCCTTGGGCTTACGGTTTAACTTCTCAAAGGCCTGATAAGTAGAGATAGGGATATTGGCCCTGCGTGCCGCCTCAGAGCGGTTCCACCCCTTCTCTGCCCTGAGGTGCATGAGTTTTTCAGATATGGTAATTGCCATTATTTAATCAATAAAATATGTTATGGCAAAAGTCAACAGAAATATCCTGTTAAGTTTCTAATCTAACAGTGGTTAGAACGGCAGGGGCGTATTTCAATACGCCCCTACTGACTTTTACGTCTTAGCGAAGGATGCTGGCTTTTCTTTTTTTGATGGGAGTCCGCCTGAGGCGGATGCCACCTTTGGTACCTTTTCCCAGTCGGCCAGGAAACGTTTGATGCCGGCGTCCGTCAGGGGGTGCTGTACTAATTTTTCAAAGACCTCAAAGGGGATGGTGGCCACATCGGCCCCCATCATGGCGGCGTCTCTGACGTGTATTGGGTTGCGTATGCTGGCCACAATGATTTGGGTCTTATAACCGTAGTTATCGTAGATGGTACGGATTTCCTCAATCAGGGGCATCCCCGCTTGCCCTACGTCGTCCAGCCTTCCGACAAAGGGACTGACATAAGTACCCCCTGCCTTAGCTACCAGTAGGGCCTGGTTGGGGGAGAAACATAGGGTCATATTGGTCTTGATGCCTTCGGAGGAGAGCACCCTTACGGCCTTGAGTCCATCCTTTACGATG
>MHYW01000048.1:6647-7048 GCA_001828545.1 Planctomycetes bacterium RIFCSPHIGHO2_12_FULL_52_36 | reverse complement strand
CTTGAGTCCATCCTTTACGATGGGCACCTTTATCACCACGTTCTTTGCTATCCTGGAGAGTTCCCTGGCCTCCTTGATAATCTCGTCCGCCTTGAGACTCACAGCCTCCACGCTTACCGGGCCCTCCACTATGGAACATATCTCCTCCACGCACTCCCGCCAGGGCCTGCCGGTCTTGGATATAAGCGTGGGGTTGGTGGTAACGCCGTCCAGGATGCCCAGGCTGTGGGCCTCTCTAATCTCCTTCACGTCCGCCGTATCTATAAAGAATTTCATCTTCTGTCCTCCTCCCCAATATATTTGGTAGCCGCAGGCTTCAGCCTGCGTAAATTTACATGCAGAGTTTAAAGACCAGTGTCTCCAGGAGGAGCCTGGTGTCCGTGCTATTGGTCTTACTATGT
>MHYW01000048.1:0-6626 GCA_001828545.1 Planctomycetes bacterium RIFCSPHIGHO2_12_FULL_52_36 | reverse complement strand
TGTCTCCAGGAGGAGCCTGGTGTCCGTGCTATTGGTCTTACTATGTATATCCGTTTCCAACAGGAATTGGTAGTCCCTCTCTAATTCCACCTCCGAAAAGAGTTGTGTCTGGTTCATTAACTCTTCCAGGAAACGAGGGTAACGGATGTTCAACTCCCGGGCCACAGTCTCTTTGCCTTTACCGCTGGTCAAGATACGCTTGGCCTGCAGGAGCCTTTTTATCTGCCAGGCCATAGGGGGAATGACCTTTTGGGCCTCCTCCCCGGACTTCATGAGTGCCATCAACTGGTGGAGTACCTTCAGGGCAAGGGCTGTGTCTCTCCTGGCCACGGCCCCGGTAAAATCAAAGACCTTCTGCTGGCGGTCGTAGCCCACGAGTTCTTCCACGTCGCTTACTTCTATCCTCGTGCGACTACCCAGGTAGAGGGCAAGCTTCTCTAAGTGGCCGTCCAGCAACAAGAGATTATCACCTACATTTTCTTGTAAAATGCGGGAGGCGTCAAGGCTAATCTGCTTGCCATAGTGCCGTACCCTCTCTAGTATCCAGGGCGTGAGTTCGTTCCCTCTTAATCTCCTGCAATCAACACTGCCCCCTTTTTTCTTTATCTTATCGTATGCCCCACCCTTTGTGTCCACATCTTTACAGACCAGTACCAGGACGCAATCTGCTGGCGGTGAAGACATATACCTCTCCCACACCCCACTGCTTTCCTTAAACAATCCATCGGCGTTATGTACTATTACTAATTTCCTACTGCCGCTTGTAAAGAGAGAGGGCGTCCTTACCTCCTCCATCACTGTAGACAGAGAGGTTACTTCACCATCCGTCTCCACCAGGCCGGTGTCATCACCCTCCAGTGTGCGGGATTTGATGAGAGAGACGGCCTCCTTTATGAAGAACCCTTCCTCCCCGTGTATAAGATACAGGGGCAGGAGTTTTTCCCGCTGGAAATGGTTTTTAAAGTGAAGAAAGTCCATGTTTTATTTGATATTTAGAGACCCTTGAAAAATCATACCGACAATACCTGTCATTCTGAGCGAAGCGAAGAATCTCAGTTAAAAAGGCACTTCTACCTCACCACAATATTCACCAGCTTTTTGGGCACCATGATGACGTTCACCACCTTCTTCCCGTCCAGGAATTTCTTTACGTTCTCGTCCTCTAATGCCCTGGCCTTAACCTCCTCCTCCTGGAGGTCTACCGGGACCACCAGGTGTCCCCTGACCTTGCCGTTTACCTGGACGACCAACTCTATTTCTCCTACCTTAAGGGCCTCGGGGTCGTAGGTGGGACGTGGTTGTTCAAAGAGACTGGGCTTGTTACCTAAGACCTGCCAGAGTTCCTCGCAGATATGAGGCACAAAGGGGGCCAGGAGTAACGTAATAGACTCCAGGGAGTGGCGGAGGACCTGTAGAGAGAGGATGTTCTCTGTCAGACTTGCCTCACTTACTGACACCGTAGGTTTGAATTTCTCCACCTGGTTGAAGAGTTCCATTACGGAGGCAATGGCGGTGTTGAAATGCCAGGAGGTCTCTATGTCCTCAGAGACCTTTTTTATGGTAAGGTGGGTGGCCCTGTAAAGCTGTCTTGCCTCCTCAGAGAGTTGAGGGGTTTCAATCTTTATCCTTGGCAAGTCTCTGAGCCTTTCTGCCTCCTCTGCTACCTTCTGCCAGAGGCGGTTGAGGAAACGGGAACTGCCGACTACTGCCCTGTCACTCCACTCGGCGTCCTTCTCTGGAGGCCCGATGAAGAGGATATAAAGCCTGAGGGTATCTGCCCCGTGCTTTTTGATAATATCCTCCGGGCTCACCACGTTGCCCCTGGACTTGGACATCTTGGCGCCGTCCTTGATTATCATCCCCTGGGTGAAGAGGTTCTTAATGGGCTCCTGGAATTTCACGTAGCCCATGTCGCAAAGTACCTTTGTTATGAACCTGCAATAGAGGAGGTGCAGTATGGCATGTTCCACTCCACCTATGTATTGATCCACGGGGAGCCATCGGTTCACAAGCTCGCTATCAAAGGGTTTATTGGAATCCCTGGGCGATAGATACCTGAGATAGTACCACCCTGAGTCCACAAAGGTGTCCATAGTATCCACCTCCCTCCGTGCCTCTCCCTGACATCTTGGACAACGCGTGTGGAAGAACTCCTCCACCTCTGCCAGTGGACTCTGGCTGGAGTGTCTCAGTTTCTTAACAGGGGGCAGGAGTACAGGCAGGGCCTTTTCGGGTACTGGGACTATGCCACAGGCGTTGCAATATATTATAGGTATGGGTGCCCCCCAGTACCTCTGGCGGGATATGAGCCAATCCCTCAGGCGGTAATTTGTGGAGGGGACGCCCAGTTTTTTCTCTTTTAGATATTCAATTATCTTTGGGATGGCCTCCTGATTGGGTAGACCGTTAAAGGGTCCGGAATTTACCTGGACGCCATCTCCAGTATAGGCCTCCTTCATAGTCTCGGGCCTCAGTAGGGGCGTATTGCAATACGCCCCTACTCCTTCGGGCTGAATCACCACCCGGACGGGTAGGTTGTAGGCCCTGGCAAACTCAAAGTCCCTCTGGTCATGGGCAGGTACGGCCATCACCGCCCCTGTGCCGTATTCCATCAGGGCATAGTTGGCTATCCAGAGGGGGACCTCCTCGTTAGTTACAGGGTTTATGACATGGAGACCCGTGAAGACCCCCTCCTTGGGTGCGCCTGCGGCGGAGCGCTGTATGAGGTTCTCGTTCCTGGCCTTTTCTACAAAGGAGAGTATCTCGTCCCTCCTGGGATTATCTTTAACCAGTGTCCCTACGATGGGATGCTCAGGGGCGAGGACCATAAAGGTAACGCCGAAGAGGGTATCGGGTCGGGTGGTGAAGCAGGTCAGTGTAGGGGTGGTATCCGCCTGAGGCGGACTGGACAGTAGGGGCGACCGGCCGGTCGCCCCTACGAGTCTAAAATCTATCCTGGCCCCTTCACTCTTACCAATCCAGTTCCTCTGCATCACCTTCACCCTCTCTGGCCATCCCTTCAGGAGTTCCAGGTCGTCCAGTAGCCTCTGGGCATAATCGGTAATCTTGAAGAACCATTGTTCCAGGTCTTTTTGCTTGACGGGGGTATCGCACCGTTCGCAAAGGCCGTCTATTACCTGTTCATTGGCCAGGACGGTAGAACAGGAGGGGCACCAGTTTACCGCCGCCTTCTTCTTATAGGCCAGCCCCCTCTCATAGAGTTTGAGGAATATCCACTGGGTCCACTTGTAATACTCAGGGTCACAGGCGGCCACCTCCCTGTCCCAGTCGTAACCTGTACCCCAGTGGAGGAGCTGATTCTTCATGGCCGCTATATTTCTATAGGTAAGGTCAGCAGGGTGGCAGCCCTCCTTTATGGCGGCATTCTCTGCCGGCAGCCCAAAGGCGTCCCACCCCATCGGGGTAAGGACGTTGTAGCCCTTCATGAGCTTATAGCGTACCACCACGTCCCCGAGGATATAGTTCCTTGCGTGACCCACGTGGAGTGTCCCCGAAGGATAAGGGAACATCACCAGGCAGTAGAACTTCTCTTTGGAAGAGTCCTCCTCTATTTTAAAGAGCCCCCGGCGGTTCCAGTACTCCTGCCATTTAGGCTCAATCTCCCAGAACTTGTACTTATTATCTTCCAACGCCTTCTCTCCGATGATTAAGCAGTACGCCCCTTAAGGAGACGCAATTTTAAATAATTATACCCGAAAATCAATCATATTACCTGTCCCCTCTTCAGCCCAGAATTGCCTTGACATCCATTACAGCTTCTGCTACTTTTGCCCCTGGCCTTTACTTTGGGAGGGGTGCTGTGTTCGGATGGACATCTGGTAGGGGACTCATCAGCCTTTTTAACGCCTGGTCCACCTCAGGCGGATACCGCCTGAGATGGGTTTCGCTGGTACTCCTTGTACCCTATCTCGCCCTTACAGTAGGGGCGGAGGGGCTACACAGGTTCTCCTGCAGGCCCCATCACCATAACCTTGCAGGGGCAGTCCACACCCATCCATCCCAGACAGACCAGTACCCCACGTCCGCCTCAGGCGGATTAAGGGCGCCATCGCCAGTACCCCAGGGGGAAACCCACGATGCCGATAGCTGTATCCTCTGCCAGTGGCTGAAGTATTCACCACAGGGTCTAACCCCAAGAGGTGCAAGCCTTGTTCTTACCTCAAGTGAATTTAGCGACAGTCTCCCTCACTCACCATTTCAGACCCTTTCCCTGGACAAGAAACTCTCCAGGGCTCCCCCTGCGTAACCAGTAGCTAGTAGCTAGTAGATAGTAGCTAGGGGGAAATTTTTCCATCTACTGTCTACACTGTCTACTGGTTACTGTCCCCTATCTACTAGCTACTTGCTACTCCGCCTTAGGCGGACTATCTTTGTGGTCTTCTTGGGAGAAAAACCATGTGGAGATTATTGCCTCTATTCTTAACGACGTTATTATCTCTTGGGAGTGCCCTCTTGTGGCCATGTCCGCCTGGGGCGGATACCACCCTCCGTGCAGAGGAACGAGACGTGGATGAGGAGGTGCTCCGGCTCAGGGGAGAGATGTTGAAGATGAGGATGGATTACGATAGTAAACTCCGCCGGATGGAGGAAAAACTCCAGAGACTGGAGGATTCCGGGGCAGACAACCGCCCCTATGTTCGTACTGTGGCCATGGCCCCGGAGGAAAAGACCAAGATGGAGGAGGAACTGAAGGCCCTGATGGGGGAGAAGTCGCAAACCACCGTTCCCCCGTCGGGGATGGCCGTGCCCCCCACCCCGGCCTATCCTCCCGTAGCAGAACGGGCCTACCCCGGTGGATTCCTCCAGAGGCTGAGACCGGGTGTCTCCCAGACCTACAACCCAGATATAAGCGTCATCGGCGACTTCGTAGGCCAATCCTATCATCCTGGGAGGGGCCGCGGGGACTATGACTGGTCTGAAAATAGATATGGGAAGAACAGGGAGTTAGCCGACAGGTTTTCCCTGAGGGAGATAGAACTCGGCCTCCAGGCGTCCATAGACCCCTACGCCAGGGCCGACTTCTTCCTGGGGTTCCATGAGGGAGGAGTAGAGGTGGAGGAGGGCTATATGACACTCCTGACCCTGCCCAAGGGGTTTCAGGCTAAGATTGGTCAGTTTAAACCTGCCATCGGTAAGGTGTCCCGTACGCACAGGCCAGAAATCTTTCAGGTGGACTATCCCCTTGTCATAAGAAATCTCTTCGGAGAGGAGGGTCTACGCGACCCAGGCGTTTCTGTCAGTTGGCTGGTCCCCAACCCCTGGGACAAATTCATAGAGCTAACGGGAGAGGTTCTGACGACACGTGGAATGAACGAGCGTTACTATGTAACCCACCTGAAGAGCTTCTTTGACATTACTCCGAATTCTTCCTTTGAGGCAGGACTGACAGGTATAACCGGTCGCCACATCAGGACCGACTTTGAGGCAGGCACCAGCCGGCTCCGTGCCAACACAGTAGGCCTTGACCTCACCTATCGTTGGAAACCAATAACCCAAAAGGCGAATCCTTACAAGAGTTTCATCTGGCAGTCAGAGACCTACTTTACCCATGTGGACAACATAGACTTTCAGAGGAGAGACCCGGACACAGATGCGGTCCTCAGGACTAACAAAAAGGAAGACAGTTGGGGTGCCTTTACCTTTGCGGAGTACCAGTTAAGCAGGCGGAACTACGTGGGGCTAAGGCTGGACTACGCCCAGGCCCTGGCTAACCACAAGGACTCTGAGTTGGCCGTAAGCCCCTATTGGACCTTCTGGCAGAGCGACTTCGGCAGGTGGCGGCTCCAGTACACCCATACCCAGAGGAGGCTGGATTCCGTGAACCCCAGCCCCAGTAGCGATGACGCCATCATGCTCCAGACCACCTTTAGTATAGGTGCCCACAGGCCGCATCCTTTTTAAGGCATGAAACAAGGGGATACATGATGAGATGAGGCCTCTGCAAAAGTTTGAGAATACCCCTAAATTTCCCCCTCCCTTGAGGGGAGGGGGAAGGGGGAGGGTGATTTCTCCCCTCTAACACACCCCCAACCCCTCTTAATAGAGGGGAGAGGGGAGAAAGTGGTGTGTTCACCCCCACCCTCCCCTCCCCCATCAAGGGGGAGGGAACTAGGTGGTGAAGTCCACAGAAAAATACTTTTGCAGAAGTCTCGTGATATAATTAAAAGTCTTAAATTTTTTCTGCCATGAAAGGACATCCTCTATGAAGAAAAGGTTTAATGGTATCCTCTGGCTGACAATCTTAGGTCTAGCGTTAACCCTGCCCTGGGTGGCAGTGCCACTCCCGGCAGAGGCCAAGGTTAAGATAGTTACCACCTCTACGGACCTGGCCTCCATCTCCCGTCTTATCGGGGGCGATAAGGTAGAGGTGGAGAGCATAATCCAGGGCTACCAGAACCCACACTATGTAGACATCAAGCCCAGCTACATGATAAAACTGCACAAGGCCGATATGTTTGTAAAGGTGGGCCTTGATTTGGAACTCTGGTCCCCGGTCATTGCAGAGGGGGCAAGGAACTCAAAAATCCTGGTGGGCGGCCCTGGATACGTGGATGCCTCCGTAGGGGCAGAGATAATGGAGATACCCCAGGTAAAAATAACCCGTG
>MHYW01000047.1 GCA_001828545.1 Planctomycetes bacterium RIFCSPHIGHO2_12_FULL_52_36 | reverse complement strand
CCGCCCGTTCCCTGTCAAAGGCAGAAGGGGTTGTCTTCAGTGGCGAGTCAGGATGTGTGTGGTAAAATACCAGTAGCTGGAGGCCGTCTTTGGTAGCCTCTGCCTCCAGTCTCTGGAACTCCCTGGGGTCTATCTCAAAGCGGATACGTGGCTGGTGGGAGTTCAGGTTCTTCATGGGATAGACTGCCGTAATCTCTTTGCCAGAGGTATTGAGACCTCTGCAAAAGTAAGAAAAACAACTCTTCAGTGTCATTGCGAGCGAAGCGAAGCAATCTCGTACTCGTATCGCCATGTAAACAAAAGCCTTAAGAACGAGAGATTGCTTCGGGGCTTTGCCCCTCGCAATGACACGTTGGGACTTTTTCAGAACTCTCCTATTTTTCCCTGCCAGGAATCCCCCACATTCCAGGGGATAGCCCTCTCTGGCCTGCCTTTTAATCTCCTCTATGGATTCTTTTGTCAACCTCAGCGGCATGTTGGCGAATTAAACTTTTAAACCCTTGAACTGTTGAACTCTTATTTTATGCCTCAAGCCAGAAACTGGTACTTAGGTAGTGATGCCCGCTGTCGGGGAAAATGAGGACGACGCATCCTTCCTTTAATTCCTTTACCACCTGCAAGGCGGCCCACATAGCCGCCCCGGCGGAGTAGCCCACCAGTAACCCCTCCTTCATTCCCAGGGCCTTTACTGTCTTATAAGCCTCCTCAGTGTCTACCTTTATCTTACGGTCAGGAAAGGTGGGGTCGTAGATACCCGGGACTATGGCCGTGTCCATGTGTTTCAGGCCCTCAAGGCCGTGGATGGGGGTAGCTGGCTCAACGGCAATGACCTGGATATTGGGGTTAAACTCCTTAAGCCTCCTTCCGGTACCCATAAGGGTACCGCTTGTACCCAGTCCAGCAATGAAGTGTGTAACCTTTCCCCTGGTCTGTTCCCAGATCTCTACCCCGGTGGTGTGGTAGTGTGCGGCTGGGTTGGAGGGGTTATTATACTGGTCGGCAAAGAAGTATTTATCGGGTTCCATTTCCACGAGCCTTCTCACCTCCAGGATGGCCCCGTCGGAACCCTTCAGGGGGTCGGTATAGATTATATCTACCCCGTAAGACTTTACTATGACCTTCCTTTCCTCGCTGACGTTGGAGGGCATGACCAGGGACACCTTGTAGCCCTTTACGGAGCCTATCATGGCATAGGCAATGCCGGTATTCCCGGAGGTTGAGTCAATAATAATCTTATCTTTGGTGAGACGGCCGGAACTCTCCGCGTCCTCTATAATCCTCAGGGCCGGGCGATCCTTTACGGAGCCGCCAGGATTATACCACTCCGCCTTGGCGTAGAGCTTTAGCCCCCTTGGCAGGTTAGCCATCCTGGAGAGCCTGATGAGGGGGGTATTGCCTATACCCTGCAGTATGGAGTCTTTGAATACCGGGGGCTTTGGGCCCGGCCTCCTTTTTAACTCCTTTGCCACTCTTTTCATCAATGGTTTCTGTGGGGCTTAAAAACGGGTTTTTCCGGTTGTTTAAGGAGAAGACTGTATAAAGGGATACGTCAGGACTGCAGTACAGGCCCTGCTACCTCTGTAATGAACCTATAGAGTCCTACCCTGTCAATGGTAGTGCCGATCCTCTCCCTGGGGCGTCCATTATCCTTATACCACTGGATGGTCTTCTCTATAAATGGGATTACCTTCTCGTCGGGGAGGAAACGGGCTACCTCTTCCGCCTGGCGGGGATGTCTGCCGTGCTTGCCTCCTACCCTCACAATCCACCCCTGCCGCTTTATCCTCCAGGAGTTGGTAGGACAGGCACGGATACAGTCCGCACAGTAGATGCACTTGCCTGGGTCAAAGATGGGTTTGCCGTCCTTGTCTGGGACTATGGCCCCTTCCATGCAGGCCTTGGCACAGAGGGTACATCCTGTACACAGCGGCTCATCCCATTGAGGCTCCACTGCACCCTGGAAGCCCAGGTCGTTCTCCGTCGTCCTGGCACAGTCTATGGGACAGCCCGAGAAGGACGTCTTAAACTTGTGATGGCAGGGGGTGCCGAAGAGTTTCTCGTCCACCTCCAGGGCCTTATGCTGGGTCTCCATGAGACCATTGGGGTTGTACTCACATCCGCCACAGGCAGTGGGCACCCTGACCCTGGGGCCACAGGAGGCCACCTTTACCCCCGCCGTGGCCAGCTCCTTTGCCACCTTGTCAAAGTCATCTATATGGACACCGATGAGTTCTATGGACTGCCTGAAGCTCAGGTGACAAAAACCCATACGACTGTACTTCTTTGCCACCTCAGCAATCTTGGCCATCTTTTCCGGGGTAATCCTACCACCAGGCATCCTCAGACGTACAGTAAAGAGATCCTTTTGCGTCTGTTTAATGAACCCGCCCGACTTAAGTTTCTGTATATCAACCCTTTCCGGGGTTACTGTCTGTTCTGTCACTGCCTGCTCCTCTTGAGGTTGGGAAGGATAACATAACAAAGCATAACATTTTTTACACACCCTTTCAATAGGTGAATTGTTGGGTCTTGTGGTGGGAGCTAGGGGACTGAGGGACGAGGGGCTAGGGAGTGGGAGGAGACTGTATTGCAAATTGGAAATTAGAAATTTTAAATTTAAAATTTTCAATTTCCATTTTACAATTCCCCCTACCCCCTATCCCCTGGTTTTTGGGGCCCTTTCTCATTTACCCAAGGTAGATATCCCCCTATGTCTATGGACATTACAATATTTAAAGTAAATTTTACTTGACAATCATGGGAGGGACTAATAAAATACCTCAACTTTAGGGGTGAGCTGTAATTTTTGTAAGCATAAATAAATAGGTTTTTTGAGTGGTGGATTTTGTGTTTTTACGTCTGGCGCTGGTTTAAAAAGGCAGGAAATGGCAAATCCAAAAAGGAAGTTTTCAAATTCCAGGACCAGGAAAAGGAGGTCTCATGATTTTCTTACACCTCCAGGGATCCCGAGTTTCCAAAGGCTGGAAAGGACCTCAGGCGGTCTTTCCAAACGTTTTGTGTGTCCCCAGTGTAAGCACATAAAGCTTCCCCATACTATATGTCACAACTGTGGCTACTATCGTGACCGTCAGGTGGTGGCGGTGGAGAGGGTATAAAGGATGAGAATTGTAGTAGATGCTATGGGTGGTGATAAGGCCCCGTATGAGATAGTAAAAGGGTCACTACTTGCGGCCAACCAATTTAGAAACGTAGAGATAATCCTTGCAGGAGAACAGAAGGAACTGGAAAATCTCCTTGTCAGCTCCTTCAGGCCAATCCCAAAGAATATTGGTATATTGCACGCCTCTCAGGTGGTAGGAATGGAGGAGCCTGGGGTTGCGGCCATGAGACAGAAGACGGACTCTTCCATCACTAAGGCGATACAGTTGGTAGCTAAAGGAGAGGCAGTAGCAGTGGTGAGCGCAGGGAACACGGGGGCCGCGGTAGCCGCCAGTACTATGCATCTAAAAATGCTTAAGGGGGTTACCAGACCAGGCATAGTGGCTGCCCTCCCAACACGTCGCGGGTACTGCATTGTGGCGGACGTGGGCGCAAATCTTAAGTGTAAACCTATCCATCTGCTACAGTATGCCGTGATGAGTTCGGTCTTTTGCAAGTATATCCAGGGGATCAAAAAACCAAGGGTGGGCCTCTTAAACATTGGTGAAGAGTCTGGAAAGGGGAACGACCTGGTAAAAGAGTCCTATAATCTTTTAAAGGAGTCCAACCTGAATTTTGTCGGTAATGTGGAGGGTATGGACCTCTTTGAAGGCAAATGTGACATAGTAATCTGTGAAGGTTTTGTGGGGAACGTGCTTATAAAGTTCGCCGAAGGCATTGCGGATGGGCTTTTAGGTGCCCTGGGCGATGCGGCCTCCAGGAGGCCGTGGTCCAGGATTGGTCTCAGGCTTCTCAGACCTGCCGTCAGGAGGTTACGTGCCCGTATGGATTACTCCGAATACGGTGGAGTGCCCCTTTTGGGCGTGGATGGTATTTGTATCATATGTCACGGGAGGTCCGACTTTAAGTCCATACAGAACGCCATAAAGGCGGCAATACAGCTCGCAAAGCATAATGTAAATGATCATATAGTTAAAGAACTGGAGGCAAATCATGTAGAGCAGGAGAATATGGCAGGGGCGGCAGCTGGCAAAGGGGTATGTTAAGCACGTGGGTTCCAATTAAAAAGGAGCGTTATGACTCAAAATAACCACAAGGCTTCCATTACTGGAACAGGTGCCTTTCTCCCTCCTAAGAGACTTACCAATCAGGACCTGGAGAGGATGGTTGATACTACTGATGAGTGGATCATCAAAAGGACAGGAATAAGAGAAAGACGAATAGTAGAGAACGGCGTAGCCACCTCGGACCTCGCCGCTCAAGCAGCCATCAAAGCCCTTGAAGACGCCAAGCTGTCACCAAAGGACGTAGACCTGATTATCACCTCCACCATTACCCCAGACAGCCTCTTTCCTTCTACCTCTTGCTACGTACAGCAAAAGATAGGGGCCAAGAAGGCCGGGGCTTTTGACGTGCTAGCGGCGTGTGCAGGTTTTATATATGCCCTTTCCATTGGCCAAAACTTTATAAACGCAGGGGCGGCCAGCAACGTGCTGGTAATAGGGGCAGAATGTCTTTCTAAGGTCACTGACTACACGGACAGGGCTACCTGCATCCTATTTGGGGACGGGGCAGGGGCCGTAGTCCTTCAAAAGGGTAATGGACACTGCGAGGTACTCACTACCCTCCTGGGTGCAGACGGTTCTCATACAGAGGTGTTGACCCTGCCAGCAGGCGGGTCAAAGATGCCGTCTTCCCTTCAGACCCTTGAGGACCGCCTCCATTACATAAAGTTCCGTGGTAGAGAGGTGTTCAGACTGGCCATTACTAGCCTTACCGAACTAATAGGTAAGACGATAACCTCTTCTAACCTGAAAATGGACGACATAGACCTCTTCATCCTCCATCAAAGCAATTACCGTATAATAGAAGCTACTATGGGACGTCTGGGTGTGCCCATGGAAAAGGTCTTCTATAATATAGACAGATACGGTAATACCTCTTCCGCATCCATCCCCATAGCTTTAGACGAGGCAAAACGGGAAGGTAGGTTAAAGTCGGGTGACCTGGTACTCCTTGCCGCCTTTGGAGGCGGGCTCACCTGGAGTTCTTCCATAATTAGGTGGTAGTAATGCCTCGCCGGGCCTTCCTATTTCCGGGCCAGGGTGCCCACCGCCCCGGCATGGGAAAAGATTTCTATGCAGGGTACCAAGAGGCGAGGAAGGTCTACCAGAAAGCCAATGACATACTGGGGTTTGATCTCGCCCAACTCTGCTTCAGCGGTAGTGAACAAGAACTAGAGAAGACCGTCCACAACCAGCCTGCCATACTTGTCACAAGCATTGCCATCCTGGAGGTATTTCGTTCCCTAAAGGCTAAATCCGCCTCATGCGGACCCGAGGCCCATGCCACGGCCGGATTAAGCCTGGGGGAATACACCGCCCTGGTCTTCGCAGGGGCTATTGCCTTTGAAGACGCCGTGGGACTGGTATACAAGAGGGGGAAGTTCATGCAAGAGGCCTCGGAAGAACGTCCAGGGGGGATGGTCTCCATCATTGGCCTCTCTGATGGGGAAGTAGAGGCCCTCTGTAAAGAGGCCTCTCAATATGGCATAGTCTGCGCCGCCAACTACAACTGCCCTGGCCAGGTGGTAATCTCGGGGGAAACTAGACCCCTGGAAGTGGTCTCTCAGGAGGCAAAGAAGCGGGGGGCCAAGAGGGTAATCCCTCTTAAGGTAAGCGGTGCCTTTCACTCGCCTCTTATGGCCTCGGCACAGGCGAAGATGGCCTCAGAGCTCCAAAGGGTGGGGATTCAGAGGGCACACACCCCAGTGGTGTCCAATATCCACGCCCGTTATGTTCAGGAGCCAGAAGAAATAAGGAGTGCCCTCCTGGCCCAACTCACTGGGCCCGTCCGCTGGACAGAGTCCATGCACAACCTCCTCAAGGACGGTGTGGAAGAATTTTACGAGGTGGGGCCTGGAAAGGTCATTGCAGGACTCATACGCCGTATAGACCCCAATAAGACCGTTAAGAGTCTAGAGACGGTTACGTCTCTAGAGGCCGTACTGCCCTAGTCCGCCTGAGGCGGATTGTCATCCTGACGACTGCAAATCCCCTTGACTTGACACTCCTTCTCTGATGTAATCCGTAGAGTTATCTTGTTGTGGTCAAATCTCTTAGAAGTAAGGAAATACGATGGAGTTTGTGCCGTTTGATACCGTTGCCTATCCTGCCCTCCTTGTCCCTGAGAAACCCTCTCCCGAGACGAGCGTGGGCATTACCTCTACGGTACCTATAGAGATAATCTTTGCCTCAGGGCACATACCCGTGGATTTGAATAACATATTCATTACAGATGAAGACCCGACACACCTTGTGGAGAGGGCCGAGACCTCGGGCCTGCCCAGGAATAACTGCGCCTGGATAAAGGGTATCTATTCTTCGGTCAAGAAATTGGGGATGAAGAAGGTGATAGGGGTAGCGGAAGGCGATTGTAGTAATACCTTTGCCCTGATGGAGGTGCTGGCCTCGGAGGGTGTGGAGGTCATACCATTCAAATATCCTCACTCGCCCAGGGCAGAACAGGAGGAGCTTTTACTAAAGTCCCTTAACGGTCTGGTCTCTGCATTGGGCGGGCAGTCCACCCCTTCCCCTTCACTTCGTTCAGGGTCAAGGGCAGGCCCTGCACCAGAACGGTGCAGGGCAGGCTCAGGCGGACTCCATGAGGCCGAGAAGGTCAAGAAAGAATTGGACCGCATCA
>MHYW01000046.1 GCA_001828545.1 Planctomycetes bacterium RIFCSPHIGHO2_12_FULL_52_36 | reverse complement strand
ACCGCTTGTGCGAGCCCCCGTCAATTCTTTTGAGTTTTAGTCTTGCGACCGTACTCCCCAGGCGGAACACTTAATGCGTTAGCTGCGGCAGAGAAACCTCGCGGTCCCTCTACTTAGTGTTCATCGTTTACGGCTAGGACTACCGGGGTATCTAATCCCGTTTGCTCCCCTAGCTTTCGCACCTCAGCGTCAGGGATAGACCAGAGAGTCGCTTTCGCCACCGGCGTTCCTTCTGATATCTACGCATTTCACCGCTCCACCAGAAGTTCCACTCTCCCCTTCCATCCTCAAGTCTTGTAGTTTCGGGCGCAGTTCCCTGTTTGAGCCAGGGGCTTTCACACCCGACTTGCTAGACCGCCTACGTGCCCTTTACGCCCAGTGATTCCGAACAACGCTTGCCATCTCTGTATTACCGCGGCTGCTGGCACAGAGTTAGCCATGACTTCCTCTTGAGCCTTAGTCAAGCAGGACGCTATTCACGCCCTGCACTTCCTAACTCCTGACAGGGGTTTACAACCCGAAGGCCTTCTTCCCCCACGCGGCGTCGCTTCGTCACCCTTTCGGGCATTGCGAAAGATCCTCGACTGCAGCCTCCCGTAGGAGTCTGGGCAGTGTCTCAGTCCCAATGTGGCCGACCACCCTCTCAGGCCGGCTACCCGTCATCGCCTTGGTGGGCCTTTACCTCACCAACTAGCTGATAGGACACAGACCCCTCTCTGGGCAGAAGCGCCTTCGCGCCACCTTTTGGCTGCATAGTTATGCAACCTGCAGCTTTATGGGGTATTAGCGGCACTTTCGCTAAAGTCCTTGCGGACGCCGTTATCCCCCTCCCAAAGGTAGGTTATCTATGTATTACTCACCCTTTCGCCGCTCGGCTCCAAGGCCTTTCGGCCTCGGTCCTCGCTCGACTTGCATGCCTAATCCACGCCGCCAGCGTTCGTTCTGAGCCAAGATCAAACCCTCCATAAAAGAAAATCTCATCCCGGCTTTTCGCGGGCTTCTAACTTCGGTTTCACAAGACCATCTCTTGGGCTCTATGCTTACTTTTCAAAGAACAATGACTTGGTGTATAGGGTTATATCCCTATTCCCAACCTTAATATTATACCTGATTGGGCAGGCTTGTCAACAACCGAAGAAAAATACATCACAAATCCATGTAAATAATTAGCTTACGCATAGGGGAGGGAGTGTGTATATTACCCAGGGTTAGGTTGCTGGTCCTTCTTTAAACCTGCCAATCTTCTCATAACGGCTGTAGCGTTGCTGGAGGAGGCGGTCCTGGGGAATGGTCTTTAATTCTTCAAGGTACTTCAGGATATGTGCCTTCAGGGTCTCAGCGGCCTTCTTGGGGTTTAGATGGGCGCCTCCCTCTGGCTCTGGGATAATCTCCTCTACCAGACCCAGTCCCAGGAGGTCTTTGGCCGTCAATTTTAGTGCATCGGCGGCCTCCGGGGCATTTTCTGCATCCTTCCATAATATGGCGGCGCACCCTTCCGGAGAGATGACCGAGCAATAGGCGTATTCCATCATAGAGAATCTATCTCCAACTCCTATCCCGAGGGCGCCTCCGCTGCCCCCCTCTCCTATTACTATGCCCACTATGGGTGTCTTGAGGCCAATCATGTGGAATATATTTTCAGCTATGGCGTAGGCCTGTCCCCTCTCCTCGGCCCCTATGTCCGGGTTGGCACCCGGGGTATCTATAAGGGCAACCACTGGGAGCCCCAGCCTCTCTGCCAATTTCATCTTTAATAGCGCCTTTCTGTAGCCCTCAGGGTTGGGCATCCCAAAATTGCATAGGAGCCTCTCCCTGGTGTTTTTCCCCTTTTGTTGTCCGATGAGCATGAACCTGTGGTTATCTATCCTGCCAAAGCCTGTTATCATCGCCCTGTCGTCCCAGAAGTGCCGGTCTCCGTGAAGTTCCATGAAATCGTCCAACATGAGGGTAATATAATCGGAGGTTAAGGGCCTCAGAGGGTGTCGGGCCAGTTTCACTACGTCATAGGGAGAGAGGGGCTGAGGGGATACCTCTTCTGAGGGGGCTTTCCTCTCTGCGGCTATCACTATCGGTGGGCGTGGCCCTGCCGTCCCGATGGGAGGGGTCGTCTGGGTCAACTGTAATATTGAATCGCTACTATTAAGTTCCAATAGTCTCTCCAACGTTTAGCTCTTAAAATTATGATTGTCGCTTGTGTTGTTGTCAATACAATTTTCTGAGGTTAGTAATGCGGTGCGTTTCACGCACCTACTAAACATTAGGAGCAAGTAGGGGCGTATTGCAATACGCCCCTACTTGCTACTGCCTATCTTTTTAAGCCTCGCATGCTCCACCAGTAAGGTCTTCCTGCCTACGGGGAAGTCTACTACCACCATCTGTCCTTTTCCATCACCTGTCGCCTCTCTTACCCTGCCGATACCAAAAGTGGGGTGCTCTACCTTCTGACCGGGGAAGAACCCTCCTGCTGACACTGCCTCCTCTTCACAAGAGAACCTATCGTCAGTAAAAGTCCTTTCTACCCTCCTCATGGCCTCTCTTTCGTAAGAGGACCCCTCAGCAGGTGAAGTCCTGTTCACTTCTTCTACCACCTCTTTTGGCAGTTCCTGTAAGAAACTGGAAGGGATAGACGCCACCTTCAGGCCGTATCTGGAACGATATGCAGTGTGCAGGAGTACCAGCCCCTCTTTGGCCCTTGTGATGCCTACGTAGAAGAGGCGTCGTTCCTCCTCCAGTTCCGTCTCTGAGTGTAGACTCTGGGAATGGGGTAGGAGTCCTTCCTCAAGTCCGCAGATGAATACCGCGGGGAACTCCAGCCCCTTGGCCGCATGGAGGGTCATGAGGCTTACTGCCTCCGTGTGCCCATCCCAGCTGTCCGTATCCTGCACCAGGGCCACCCTCTCCAGGAAGTCTTCCAGGGAGCCCTCGGCGTGAGTTTTGTCATATTCCCCCGCCGCATTGACAAGTTCGTCCACGTTGGCCAGCCTCTCTATTACCTCCATCTGGGTAAAGGCGGACTTGAGATAGGCCGTGTATCCCGTCCCTGCAATTACCTCTGTCACGATGGGTCTCACCGGGGAGCGAGGCATTGCCTTGAGCACCTTGTAGAGTTCAGAGAAGGCCCCCAGCCCCCCTCTTGCCTTGCCTTTTATCCCCCCGACCTCGGAACCGGCCACCTGGATAAAGTCATTATTTATGTGAACCGCCTCTCTCTTGAGCCTTTCCACCGAAGTCTGGCCTATACCCCTGTGGGGCGTATTTATTATCCTCTCAAAGGCCACCTCGTCCCTGTGGTTTACCAGTAACCTGAGGTAGCTGAGGATGTCCTTTATCTCTCTCCTCTGGTAGAAGGCCACACCGCTTACGATAATATAGGGTATCCCATAAGACATCATGGCCTCTTCCAGTACCCTGGACTGGGCATTGGTACGGTAGAATATGGCCATATCGGAGTAAGGGCGACCCACAGGGTCGCCCCTACCACCCTGATGTAATTCCTTGACCCTTGAGGCGACCTCTTTTGCCTCAGTCCTTTCGTCTTCGCAATGCACGACGGTAACTGGCTCCCCTTCCGGATTTTCCGTCCAAAGTCCCTTGGTCTTCCGGAATTTGTTATGCAGGATGAGTCCGCTGGCAAGTTGGAGGATGCGTTTGGTGGAACGGTAATTCTGTTCCAGCCTGACTACCTTTGTATCGGGGTAGTCCTTCTCAAAGTCCAGTATGTTGCCCAGGTTGGCGCCCCTCCAGCCGTAGATGGACTGGTCGGGGTCCCCCGTGACGCAGATATTATGGTATTTCTTTGAGAGTAACTTCTGTATGAGGTATTGGGCAAAATTGGTGTCCTGGTATTCGTCTATGAGGATAAAGAGAAATTTTTCCTGATAATGGTCAAGTACCTCGTGGTTCTTGGAGAGGAGTTCTATAAGTTTTAATTGGAGGTCATCAAAGTCCAGGGCGTTGTTGGCCATGAGGAGTTCCTGGTACCTGGCGTAGACCTTGTTAGCTACTTGATGGTAGTAATCCGAACGTTCCTTTAGCATACCACCAGGGCTGAGGAGGCGGTTCTTGGCGTTGCTGATGGTGGCGGCCAGGGTGGTGGGCTTCCAGTGGGTGGGGTCTAACTGCAGTTCCTTCATGGCAGTCTTGATGGTGCCAATGGTGTCGGACGTATCATATATACTAAAGGAACGGGTATAACCCAGGCGTTCAATATTGCCCTCAGACCTCAGTACACGGGCGCACATGGAGTGGAAGGTGGATACCCACAGCCCGGGGTAATTGTAATAGGCCAGTACCCTCTCCTTCATCTCGTCGGCGGCCTTGTTGGTGAAGGTGAGGGCCAGGACGTTGTAAGGGTTTACCCCCTTCTCTATCAGGTAGCATATCCTTCTGGTAATGACCCTGGTCTTGCCGCTACCTGCCCCGGCCAGGACTAGTAATGGGCCCTCCAGGTGGGTTATGGCCTCAAATTGGGGCTCTGTTACGTCTGCAAGGAGTTTGCTGGCGGCCTTCATAAAACTACAACAGGGCCTTAAACAGACTACCGGTATAAATAGCGCTGGGGATGACGTCGCAGGGCATCCAACAGCCGGGGCACTCCCTGACTATCTTCCTGTAGCGTTCTATCTTCTGACCGAACCATAGCTCCTCCAGGGTCTCTCTGGTCAGGTCCCCCACCCTGGTGTTACTCTGTATGCAGATGGGCACCTTGCCGTCGGGCAGGATTCTGATGTGGCTGGTGAGGGCGACGCATGGGGTGTCGGGTTGCCTCTTGCCGTAGAGGAGGCGGTTCTTGAGGCCCTCGTTGAAGAACCTCTTTACCAGCCCTTCCTTAAAGTCAAAGCTCTTGGTGTCCCTGGAGAGACATTCTACAATCCTCTCTATCTCTTCCTGGGAGAAGGAGTCAAACAAGTCCAGTTCCATCTGCCTCTCTCCCTCCTGATAGTTCTCGTAGAGGTGGCGGTCGCGTCTGGCCACCTGGTATTGCAGGTCTAATCCCAGTCTCTGGCAGAAATCCTGGAGGGGTTCTATCTGGTCAATGTTTTTCCTGCTGATGGTAAGATTCACTCCTACGCACAACCCCTTTCCCTTCCTCAGCCTTACCAGTCCTTCCAGGGTCTCTTTGGCCCTCTCAAAGGCCCCCTTTACGCCCCTTATCTCATCGTGCCTATCACCCATGCCATCCAGGGAGACCCTGTAGTGGAAGGTAGGGGCACGTTGCAACGTGCCCCTACCGTCAGCGGCCATCCCCCTGGCAAATTCTATTACCCTCTGGGATTGGTAGCCGTTGGTATTCAGTACCACCGTACTGGTACCACAGTGGGTAAGGATATGCTCTACTATCTCCTCCAGGTCTTTCCTGACAAAGGGCTCACCTCCAGTAATCCTCACCACGTCCAGTCCCTTGAATTGCTCAAAGAGGGACTTCGCCTGTTGTGTATCCAGTTCCGTCTTGTCCTGGAGGCCGGGTATGTTGCACATGTAGCAGTTCAGTTCGCACCGCCACGTTATGAGGTAGGTGCAGATGGAGGGGTAGGGTATCCAGCCCAGGTTATGATACAGGATATGTTTGGCCAGGTTTAGGTACAGCTTCATGAGTTCAAGGGTTCAAAGGTTTAAGAGGGGCTGTGCTCCAGGACTCGTTTGATGACATATATGGGCTTACCCTGGGACTCGTGGTAGATTCTTACCAGTAGTTCGGCCAGGAGTCCAGAGGTGATAATCTGTACGGCCAGGAGTATGCAGAGGACGCATACGGAGAGGGAGACCTTGGTGCCCAGCTTATCGCCGTAGAAGATCTTCAAATAGGCGAGCCGCAGACCGAGAAAAATGCCCACCAACCCAAAAAAGCTCCCTATGGGCCCAAGGATGTGCATGGGACGGGTGGAATAGCTCATGAGAAATTTTACGGTAATAATGTCAAAGAATACCTTATAAATCCTTTCCAGTCCGTATTTGGATTGTCCATGGCGTCTGGGATCATTCCTTACGGGTATCTCTGCTATGTTGACGCCAATATTCTTTGCAAGGGCGGGGATGAAGCGGTGGTGGTCGCCGTAAATCTTCACGTCCTTTATTATCTCTTTCCTGTAGGCCTTGTAGGCATTGCCAAAGTCGTGGAGGTTCACCCCTGTAACCCTTGCAATCATCCAGTTGGCCACCCTGGAGGGGAGTTTCCGGGTGAAGAAGGGTATGTCCCTCTGCTGTCGCCACCCGCTGACCACGTCGTAGCCCCCGTCTATCTTCTCAAGGAAGAGGGGTATATCCTCTGGGCAGTCCTGGAGGTCCCCATCCATGGAGAGGATTACGTCCCCACGGGCGTAGTCAAAACCGGCGGAAAGGGCAGGGGACTTACCAAAGTTGGTCCGCAGTTCAACTACCTTCACCCGTTCATCCCTCTGGAAGAGCCCCTTAAGTATCCCCCCTGTGCCATCCGTACTGCCGTCGTTAACAAAGAGGATTTCGTACTCCTTGCCCAGGCCGTCCAGTACCTTCTTGAGCCTCTGGTAAAGCTCCCCGACACTCCCTTCCTCGTTATAGAGGGGGATTACCACTGAGAGGTGGCAGGGCCACTCCCGACTAAGGGATAGGTTGTTTCTGGCTGTATTCTCCACCGTAGTCAAGGATTCAGGATACAGAATTCGGGATACAAAATCAAGGATGCAGACAGAGAGTACGTTTGCAAAC
>MHYW01000045.1:5186-12066 GCA_001828545.1 Planctomycetes bacterium RIFCSPHIGHO2_12_FULL_52_36 | reverse complement strand
TCCGGGCCGTCTGCATAAGACTCCTGGCAAGAGACCTTGCCTCCTCAAGACCCTTCATAAATGCACCGCTACCTGTCTTCACGTCCAGCACCAGGCCGTCTATCCCCTTTGCAAATTTCTTGGAGAGTATGCTGGCCGTGATGAGAGGAATACTCTCCACCGTGGAGGTAACATCTCTCAAGGCATATAGTTTGCTATCCGCGGGGACAAGTTCCTTTGTTGCCCCAATTATTGATACGCCTATCTTTTCAACATTATGCTTAAATTCTCTTAGAGAGAGTTGGGTCTTGAACCCGGGGATGGATTCCAGCTTGTCCAGTGTGCCCCCGGTATGCCCCAGGGACCTGCCTGATATCATAGGCACCTTCACCCCAAGACTGGCTACCAGGGGGGCCAGTACCAGACTGACCTTATCCCCTACCCCCCCCGTGCTGTGCTTATCAACCTTTGGCCCTGGGATTTCCTCTGGACGTATGACCTCTCCAGAACACAGCATCTCTTCAGTCAGAGAGGCCGTCTCTTCAGCGTCCATCCCACGGCAGTATATGGCCATGAGGAGGGCAGACATCTGATAGTCAGGTATCTCTCCACATGTGTAGCCCTTTACGATAAAGGCTAGCTCCTGGGGGCTGAGGTGCTCCCCCTCCCTCTTTTTTCTCAGGATGTCAAGAAAGTACATGTCTGTCCCTCGTTAAAAGACAGTAGCCAGTAGACAGGGGGCAGAGGCCAGGGGTCAGGGATCAGCAATTCTTTTCCCTACTCCCTAGTCCCTGGTCCCTAGCCCCTGGCCCCTCGGCTAGGTTGCCGCAAGACCTATCATGGCCATAACGCCCTTCCTTATCAGCATCACGGCGATTGCCCCAAGCAGTACAGAGGCCACCTTCGCAAAGGCCAGACAACCACCCTCCCCCACAAGACCGCTAATCCTAGTGGAATGACGGAACACCGTCCAGACTATAAGCATATTAAGGACGATGGAGACCGTGGTAGGGATGTAACCATAACTGTCCACACAGAGGAGTATGGCAGAGAGGACGGCAGGACCCACCAGCAGAGGGGTGCCCAGGGGGACAATACCTATATTATCCAGGGTGGAAGACCCAGGGGGTTTGTGACCGTAAAGCAGGTCATGGATGGCAAAGACCAGCAGGATTAGTCCCCCTGCCACCTGGAAGTCGTACACCCCTACGCCCAGGATGGAAAAGACCAGCTTCCCGACAAAGAGGAACCCCAGGGCGATGGAAAGGGCAGTAAAAACAGATTGCCTTACTATCCGGCCTCTTTCTTCATGGGCCAGCCTCTGGGTGAGGGCCAGGAAGATGGGAAGCCCCCCTATGACGTCTATGGCCACAAAGATTGGGATGAAGGCCAAGAGGTAGTCTTTTAAATTGCCTATAGTCATGGTAACACTGCACTAGGCACTAAGCACTAAGGACTACACACTAGGAACTAAGAAAAGAGGTTCTGCTTAGTGCATAGTGCTTAGTGTTTAGTGCCTTGCCTAGGCCCAGACCAGCCAGAGGAACACAGAGGCAGTGCTTACTGCCATTACAGTAAAGGGCAGCCCTACCCTGACAAATTCCATAAAGGATACCGGGGTACCGCTCTTATGCAAGAGTCCGACAGCCACCATGTTGGCTGAGGCACCTATTGGGGTGATATTACCCCCCAGGCACGAGCCCACCAATAACCCAAATACGAGAAGGATTATGGAGGAATGCCCCATATCCTCCCCCACGTACTGTACTACTGGTATGGTAGCCACCAGGTAGGGTACGTTATCTACAAAGGCAGAGAGGATAACGGAAAGCCAGACTACAAGGAGGAACGTCTTGAGCAGGTTCTCCCCGCAGACCCCCTCCAAAAGATGGGAGGCATGGGTAATCCATCCCGTGTGGGTCAACCCCCCCACTACGACAAAGACACCGGGGAGGAAGAGGGCGGTATCCCAGTCAAGGGCCTTCAAGAACTTCCTTACCTCCCCATCCAGGGCAAACTCATACCAGACTATCCCAAATATACCGAAGGTTATGCAGATGATGCCTGCTACCCTCACCCCGGGGATAACGAGAGAGGCACCGGCCAGACAGGTGATGAGCAATGCCAGCATCCAGGTCGGTACCCATGAGACAACCTTTTCTATCTCCACAGGCTCAACGGCCTGATTGTACTTCCTGAAGAGGAAATACAGGACAAGAAAAGAGGCCAGGGCACCAACCTCAACGGCAAAAAATATGCTGGGCTTACCATGATAAAAGAAGAAATCATCAAAGCCCATCCCCATATAACCAGCAAGGATGATACTGGGAGAATCCCCTATCATGGTGGCCGTACCCTGCAGGTTAGAACACACGGCTATAGATATAAGCAACAGGGTAGGGGGTACATTCAGACGCCTGGCAATGGCAAAGGCCACAGGGGCAACAACAAGTACTGTGGCTACGTTTTCCATAAAGGCCGAAATAAAACTGGCTAAGACGCATAAGATTAGCATAGCCTCCCCCGTGCTCCTTGCCCTGCTTACCAGGGACCCCGCCAGGAAGGCGGGCATCCTGGAAATCATGAGGAGTTCTGCCACCACCAGAGTGCCCACGAAGATACCCATGACGTTCCAGTTGATGGATTGGAAGGCCTCGTGAGGGGTGAGGATACCTAAAAGGAGTAATAACGTGGCCCCACCGCAGGCACAGTAGGCACGCCAGGCAGGTCTGGCAATAAACCCTATGTAGCAACCTATGAATACAGCAAGGGATACGTATTTCTCCACGAGTACAGGCAGTACCTCTAATGTGATAAAAAAAGGAGGCCTCCGTCTCAATTTACTAGACGGATAGCCTCCTGGATAGACGTAGGGGCACGACGATGTCGTGCCCCTACCAGACCCTTCTGGTTAGTACTTAGGGCACTTGCATTCCTGGGATTTCCCACTGCAATGGTCGCACTTGCAACCCTGCTTGCAGGTACACTTTTCCGCATAGGCTATGCCAGCACCTTGAGAAACCCAATTAGCAGGTGCCATACCAACCACAAGTGCTACCACAGAAACAGTAAGTAGAGCTCTTTTCAACATTTAGTCCTCCCTTACTTCTTCTGGCAGTCAGGGCACTTCTCGCAACCCTTCTCTCCACCTGGACACTTCTCATGCTTGCACTTGTCACACACGGCGGCAGCCATCACTGAACTATCCGTAACCAGGCTTACGCCCAGGGGGCCAGTAGCCACTACTACGGCAACTAGAAGACCTGCTACCAGAACTAAGCTCTTAAACATTTTACTCCTCCTAAAGGTTTAGAAATTAGAGACATACACAAAAATTAAACCCCTGCTCTCCAGAGGGGAAACTATATTCCCTACTTCTTCTGGCAATCAGGGCACTTCTTGCAGCCATCGGGACCACCTGGACACTTCTCATGTTTGCACTTCTCACACACGGTGGCAGCCATCACTGAACTATCCGTAACCAGGCTTACACCCAGGGGGCCAGTAGCCACTGCTACGGCAACCAGAAGACCTGCTACCAGAACTACGCTCTTAAGCATTTTACCCTCCGTAAATGTTTAGAAACTAAAAACATACACCAAGATTAAACCTCTACTCCCAATCTCCCCTCTTTCTCCTCCTTTCCTCCCCTATGACTGTAGCCATAAGGAGGCACAGAAATTTCCAGGATGCTGGAGTATTCGGTGAAGAGCCAGATAGAGAAGACTCCCTAAATAGGAGTTATTATCGTGAGGCAATCTTTGCAGATTTTATCCATAAGTTACCCTGAAACTACGTCCAGGAAACCCAATGGTTAGGAAAATAGCAGAAACACGAATGAATGTCAAGAACAAAATTTAGAAGGTAAGTGGAGTATATAGACATGTGTCCTTATTTAGAGGCCAGGGGTTGGGGACCAGGGAAGGAATAAAGAATACAGTAGTCAGCAATCAGCAAGCTGACTGCTTTTTGCTGACTGTTGACCCCTGACTACTGTCTTCTGGCTTCTGAATTCTTAATTCTTGTATATCCTTTGACACGGCCCTCTCGTTTGTTATAATCTGTTTTTAATTTGCATGTAAGGACGCAACCCCTATGGCCAAGATAAATAGAGCTCTTATAAGTGTTTATGACAAGGGGGGTATAGTAAGTTTTGCTGCCGCACTCAGGCGTCTGGGGGTGGAACTTATCTCCTCAGGGGGGACGGCAAGACTTCTGAGGGACGAGGGGTTAGAGGTCATTGAGGTGTCGCAATATACGGGCTTCCCGGAGGTCATGGACGGGAGGGTCAAGACCCTGCACCCCAAGATTCACGGAGGACTTCTGGCCATAAGAGATAACCCCTCCCATCTCAAGCAGATGAAGGAACTGGGTATCCTCCCCATTGACATGGTGGTGGTCAACCTCTACCCATTTGAGAAGGTAGCGGCCGGGAAGGCCCCTCTTGAGGAAGTAGTGGAAAACATAGACGTGGGCGGGCCTGCCATGATTCGGGCCGCCGCAAAGAATTATAAACATGCAGCAGTGGTGGTGGAGCCAGGGCAGTACGAGGAGGTCTTAAGGAGGCTGGAAGAGGGCCGTGGAGAGTTATCGGAGGAGTTTTGCTTCGGGCTGGCCCGGGAGGCCTTTAGAAGGACGTCCCAGTACGATAGGGCCATTGCCGATTTCTTTGCCGCCAGAGGCGGATTACCCGGTCATGGGCAACCCTTCCCATCCTGTCTTACCCTGGAGTTCGTCAAGAGGCAAGACCTACGCTACGGCGAGAATCCCCACCAGTCCGCCGCCTTCTACATAGAGGAGGGACAGGGAACCACCCCAGGTGGGGGTGTCTCCAGCCTCAAGCAGCTCAGCGGGAAGGAACTCTCCTTTAATAATATCCTGGACCTGGATGCCTCCCTGGAGTTGGTAAGGGAGTTTGAGGAGGCCGGGGCCGTGATAGTAAAGCATACGAATCCCTGCGGCGCAGGCTGTGCCAATACCCTTGTAGAGGCCTTCCGCAGGGCCTACAGTGGAGACCCTGTATCGGCCTTCGGGTGTATAATTGGGTTCAACAGGGAGGTGGATGAGGAGACAGCGGAGGAGGTTACTTCCCCGGGACATTTCGTGGAGGCAATTGTAGCCCCGTCTTTCTCACGAGAGGCCCTGAAAGTCCTGCGGACCCGCAGGAAGTGGGGGCAGGACTTACGGCTACTGGAAGTGGGCCCCCTGTTAAGGCCCACGCCTTCATTGGACATAAAGAGGGTCGGAGGGGGCATCCTGGTCCAGACGAGGGACATAGATGACCAGAGGTACACCTCGGACGGGAAGGTCGTTACCACGGCCAGCCCTGCCATTGAAGATATGCGGGATATGAGGTTTGCATGGATTGTAGCAAAACACGTGAAGTCCAATGCCATTGTGCTGGCCAGGGAGGGGGCCGTAGTAGGGGTAGGGGCGGGGCAGATGAGCAGGGTGGATGCCGTGGAGATAGCCCTGAAAAAGGCAGGCCCAAGGGCCCGGGGCGCAGTCATGGCCTCCGATGCATTCTTCCCCTTCAGGGACAGTATTGACCTTGCGGCCAGGGCAGGAGTGAAGGCCGTAATCCAGCCAGGCGGGTCCACAAAGGACGAAGAGGTCATCAAGGCGGCGGAGGAGCACGGCCTAGCCATGGTCTTCACGGGTCGCCGCCATTTCAGGCACTGATGGTTTGGAGTCCATTGACTGCCACGCACCACGTGGGGTGCATGGCCTGCCATGAACCCCTGCGGTGAACCCTGCGTGGTTCACCGTGTCAATGGACCCGCACCAGCGACATAGTCGCTGGACTTCGTAAAATGGCAAGAGTATGGTAAAAGTAAAGATATGTGGCATAACGAATCTTGTGGATGCCAGGATGGCCGTAGAGTTGGGGGCAGACGCCCTGGGTTTCGTCTTTGCCCCGAGTCCTCGTCAAATTTCTACCAATAGGGCCAGAGACATAATCAGACGGCTCCCACCCTTTGTCACCCCGGTAGGGGTCTTTGTGGATGAAGAGATAGGGCGGGTGCTGGACGTTGCCACCCACACGGGCCTTAAGGCCGTGCAACTCCACGGTAGGGAGACGCCGGATTATGTGGAATGCCTTTGTGGATTTTTAGATTCCCCCTCCCTTGAGGGGAGGGGGAAGGCCCTGCACCACAAGGGTACAGGGCAAAGCTCTGAACCTGGCCCTGTACCTGATTGGTACAGGGGGGAGGGTGGTATTCACCCCCACCCTACCCTCCCCCATCAAGGGGGAGGGAACTTTGTTAGCAGGCAGTTTTGGATCATCAAGGCCGTCAGGGTGAGGACGAGGAGGGATTTAGCCAAATTAGGCAAATACGAGGCCCACGCCTTTCTACTGGATAGTTACGTGCGGGGGAAGTTAGGGGGTACGGGCAAGACCTTTCCCTGGGGACCGGCCAGGGAGGCCAGGCAATTGGGTACCATTATCCTGTCGGGGGGATTGAACCCTGAAAATGTACAAACGGCAATACGTGCGGTGAGACCCTATGCAGTAGACGTCTCTTCCGGTGTAGAGTCCAGCCCTGGGAAGAAGGATAGGCGGTTGGTTAAGGAATTCATCCAGGCAGTCAAATGCGGCAAGATGTAGAGGTTTAGCTATCGTTGGCTATTATTCACATAATCAGAGAAAAAATAGCCAGGAGGGAGTACGAGTTTACTACTCCACACTTTTTTGAAGAAATGGCCGATGATAATCTTACCCTGGTGGATGTTGAAGTGGCTATTGCCAATGGACGAGTAAGACGCAGGTTTACTAGAGACCCAAGAGGAAGGCGTTACGAGGTTGTTGGTCCTACAACGGATGGGAGGGAGATTGCAATTATTTGCAGGATTAAAAATACCGGGAAATTGTTATTAATTACAACTTACTTGTTGGAGA
>MHYW01000045.1:0-5137 GCA_001828545.1 Planctomycetes bacterium RIFCSPHIGHO2_12_FULL_52_36 | reverse complement strand
TGGAGAAATAAGAATGAAGAAAAAGATACCAGGATATGATTATGGGGAATGTGAAATTTGCGATACCCCTATGCAAGAGAAGCTTGTGAAGCAAGATTTTTGGGTTAAGGGGGAACTTATTGTTGTGGAGGGCGTGCCAGCAGGGGTTTGCCCGCAGTGTGGAGAAAAGATTGTGAGGGCCAGCGTAGGACAATGGATCGACAGGTTAATAAAAAATTCCGCCAGGATAAAGAAGGCCGCAAAAATCTCCGTACCTACAATCAAATTTGACGCAAAAGAGGCAAAGGTCTAAGCACACTTGTAGACAAAAATGCAAGACAACAACCTCTTTCAGGAACTGGTAGCCCTCATGGAGAGGCTGAGGGGGACAGATGGATGTCCCTGGGATAAGGAGCAGACCCATGAGTCCCTGAAGCCCTACCTCGTGGAGGAGACCTATGAGGTAATAGATGCCATAGATTCAGGGGAACCTGCGAAACTTAAGGAAGAGCTGGGGGACCTACTGTTCCAGGTAATCTTTCATGCCCAGATTGCAAAAGAAAATAACGCCTTTGACATTGCCGGGGTCTTGAAGGGATGTCTGGAGAAGATGACCTCCAGGCACCCCCACGTATTTGGGAAGGAGCAGTTGAAGACGGCAGAGGAGGTGTTAAGGGCGTGGCACAAGATAAAACACAAGGAATCGGGGGGGAAGGAGAAATCCATCCTGGGGAGCCTGCCCAGACACATGCCTGCCTTACAAAAGGCCTTCAAGGTGCAGAAGAAGGCCGCCAGGGTAGGGTTTGACTGGGAAAAGGTAGAGGACGTCGTAGCCAAGATGGAGGAAGAGCTAAGAGAGGTAAGACAGGCCCTGGCCAAAATACAGGGGATAGGGGACAGGGGACAGGGGGCAAGGGAACTGAAGGAGGAACTGGGAGACCTGCTTTTCGCCGCCGCGAACCTCTCCAGGTTCTTGAAGGTAAACCCTGAGGAGGCCCTGGAGAAGGCGACAAAGAAATTTATAGAGCGTTTTAAACGTGTAGAGGCTGAGCTGGCCTCCCAGGGGAAAGAGATAGGACACGCAAGTCTTGAGGAGATGGATAGGTTGTGGGAGGCAGTTAAGAGACAGTAGACAGCAGTCAGCAGGTCAGTAGGTCAGCAGACAGCAGTCAGCAATCAGGGTGACTTTTGGTTGCCGTTTTGTCTTCAAAAAGCAGGGGCACGGCGTTGCCGTGCCCCTGAGTACTTCTGTCATCCAGCATCTACGCTTACGATCTAATTGAATTAGTCTCCGGTTCAATAAAATGGTAAGCAACTTCCCTATGCTGACTAATGTCCATACCAGCAACTTCCTCTGCCTCAGGTACTCTAATGCCTTTAGTTACTCCCTTTATGAAAAGGATGAGTACCGCTGTGCAGGCACAAGCGTATCCCCATGCACATAAGACGCCTACAAATTGCTTCAGCATCAGGGCAGGGTTTCCGTAAAATAGGCCATCGGCACCGGCGGGGTTTACGAGCGTACTTGCGAAGAGACCTGTTGCAAGGGCCCCAAAGCTCCCGCCCATTGCGTGTATCCCGACCACGTCCAGGGCATCGTCATAACCCAGGGCCTTTTTCATCCATTTTACGCAGGAGTAACACAAGAACCCTGCACCGGCCCCTATGGCAAGGGATGGCATAACTGCTACAAAACCTGAGGCAGGTGTAATGGCCACCAGCCCTGCTACTGCACCTGAGCAAGTGCCAATCAGAGTGGGTTTCCTGTCAAATATCCATTCCATTATGTTCCATGTAAAGGCGGCGGTAGCGGTGGCTGTGTTGGTGACTGCCCAGGCGCTGGCGGCAAGTCCATTGGCGGCCACTGCACTACCAGCGTTAAAGCCGAACCACCCAAACCACAACAGGGCAGCACCTATCATCGTAAAAGGTACGTTATGCGGGGGCTTTACACTCTTGCGTCTGCCCAGGAAGAGACAAAATACCAGGGCCGCCGCACCCGATTGGATATGCACGACCGTTCCGCCAGCAAAATCCAATGCGCCAAACTTATATAACCACCCATCCGTGGCCCATACCCAGTGGGCTATCACTGGATAGCATCCAGTCATCCACAAGAGGGCAAAGAGCAACCAGGAAACGAATTTGAGCCTCTCTACAATGGCGCCTGTTACAAGGGCAAGGGTAATAGCGGCAAATGTTAACTGGAACATGCAGAAAGTCAGGTGGGGTATGGTCGTTGCGTAAAGGGTGCTAGGCAATTGCCCTACGTAGTCCGCTGGGTCCGCACGCCCTGCCCCCAGGACGGCCCACTGAAGGCCCCCAATAAACCCGTTGGAGGGGGCAAAGGCCAGGCTATAAGACCAGAGCACCCACATCATGCTGGTGATGCAGAAGGCAATCCAGTTCATCCACAGGGTATTACCCACGTTCTTTGCCCTTGACATCCCTCCATAAAAGAGGGCAAGGCCAGGGATGGTCATGGCCAACACCAGGGCAGAGGAGGTCATCATCCATGCATTATCCCCTGTATCAATCGTGGGTGCCGGAGGCGCCTCCACAACCACTCCAATGGCCACCTCCACAGGTGCTTCTTGCGCCATTGCCTTCAGTGCAAGTAGCGCTAACATCGGCAGTACAGAAAACAAGGAGATACCTAAATGGTACCTTCTTCTCATCATCTTTCCCTCCCTCTCTCTCTTTTAACTTTTAAGCAGACTGTTTTTCACTAGACGGGACAACAACAGGTATCAGCAATCAGCTTTCAGCTATCAGCTTTCAGCTATCAGCAATCTTGCTGACTGCTGACCTGCTGACTGCTGATTGCTGACCTGCTGTCTACTGACCCCTGACCAATAAGTTTATCCTATTGTAATCACCCCTCCCTTTAGGAATCTCAGTTCTTAGACGGTCTGAGCCTTGTCTCCCACAAGAAGCTGGCCAGTCTATCCGTGTCTGTCCGAAGGAAGAGAGACGGTTCCTTTTCCTTCATTCGGTCAATGATACTCTTACACCTCTGTTTGGAGTACAGTGACGAAATATCCGTCATCTTTGACGGGCTGTGGCAGGGTACACAGTTGTTCATGTATACGTTTTCTGTAACGTCTATTACGTCCTTCCTCCCAATCTGCCTCAGTGTCTTGAACTCGGCGAGTTTTTCTTTATCAACTGTACCTCTCTGGTATTCCTTGAATAAATTAATTATCCCCTGTTCATTCTCTGTGAAGCTTTCTTCTTTTTCCATCTGCATACGGTTGAATGCATGTAATACGTCTTCCTCAGACCAGTTTTTGTGGGAAAATACGTATTCCAGTACGTGGCACTGTCCACACTTCTTGCCCAGGGTCTCTTCCATACCTGCTTCAGAATGTATTATCGTGTCCGGAATCCATTGATTGTCCTTATTTAGTGAGACCAACAGCTTTGCGTCAGTGGGGGAACTCAATATCCTTACACCATCGGCCAGGGCAATGTAGGGCATAAAACCCAGGAAACTCTTCCTCCTTCCTATCTCTATCTCAGTGTTGCCCTTATAGCAAAAAATACGGTTACTTACATCGTCATAAACTACTTCCTCAGGCAGTAAAAACAAGAGATGTTTATATCTTTCACGTTCTGAAATTTTCCTGGAACCCTGGTCAATTAATAATTGGATGTAGACCCGCTTGTCTTTAATGGCCAGAGATTCCTTGCGTATAACACTGTCTTTAATGGCTGTCCCCCGTCCCTTTAGATCCCCCTTCCCCGCCCCTTCGCTAGCTCCTTCACTACGTTCAGGACTCGCTATGCTCGGCTCAAGGGCAGGCTGAGGCGGGTTCAGGGCTTCGGCTTCCCCTCCGATGGCTCCTTCACTACGTTCTGGACTCGCTGTGCTCGCCCCAGGGCTTCGGCCTGCTGCAGGGTTTTTTAAGGTACCATTAATCACGTAGGTCTGAGAAAATACGGGGGAAGATAATAGGCCGTTGATGAAAAATGCTATCACGAAACAAAGATGGAGTCTGTGGTCAGGCGTAACACCAAGCAGGAGATTTAAACCATTCAGACCCATCGTAAGTAGGGGCAGACCTATGTGTCTGCCCACGGATCCATCACATCCCAGTGTCCAAAAGGGCCCAACGCAGGCTAAAGCCTGCGGCTACTCCCCATCCCTCTGTCCTATCCAGGCCATTCTCGGCCTGAGACGGATAAAGGGTAGGCAAGGGGGAGTCCGCCTAAGGCGGACACATTTACAGCAAGGGGGAGGGATAGTCTCCCTCCCCGCAAGTAGGGGCACGTTGCAACGTGCCCCTATATACTAGAATACCCTCTAGAACTCATAGGTAGCGGCTGCCGAAAAGGTCGTGTTGCTGTCGTGGTTGTCAAACTGCTTGTCGCTCACCTGCCCCATAGGGTTGCCACCGGAGGCGCTGGTAATCATGTCATGCCTTATCTCTGGCCTTATCATCAGCTTGTCCCTTATCTTGATGTTAAGGGTGCCAGTGACCTCTGCAATGGATACACCACCCGTTTTAGGCGTCAAACCTCTATTAGTCTCAGATAGAGGCGCAATAACAACGTTCCTGGCGGCGTCCTTATCCCAGAAATACTCCCCCCTCAGGGCGAAGTTTATCCGATTCTGGGGGAAGAACTGGAAAATCTGGGACACACCCCACCACTTACGGGTACGCTTATTGTCACCGATGGCAGTGGTCACGCCGAAGCCTCCGGCTTGCCCTCTCTCAAATTGCTCAGTACCCCAGTCCACGTTGGTATTGGACCTCAGCCAGGACGTGGGGTCACACTGGAGGATAAGGTCAAAGAAATGCCTCCAGTTATCCTCGCTGCCTCCATTTATGCCCTTTCCCGTGGTCTGCTCCGGACCGTGGCTGGTATTCAGCATCACGAAGGCATTGTGCATGATGGGCAAGTTGGGGATAGTGTACTTTGTCTGGGTACCGAAGGTCTTGCTCCTGTTGTTATCAATGAAGGTGTCCCAGCCGTTTACGAGGAAGAAGGTAAAGTACAGGTTATCCAGGACAGGATAGCCCAGGCTAGCCCCGGTGTTGGTGAAGGGTATGGCATTCTGGTAGAGGAGTGAGCGGGAGAAGTTGGGGTTCCAGGGGGACTCCCAGACCTCTGCCCCAATCCAGGTGGCAAACTTTCCAAACTTGAAGTCTAC
>MHYW01000044.1 GCA_001828545.1 Planctomycetes bacterium RIFCSPHIGHO2_12_FULL_52_36 | reverse complement strand
CCGTGATTTCATCGTCGTTAAGCTGTGAGGCCGGTGCCCTGGCGGGCATCGGGGGTATCTCACGGGCCTTCAGGAGTTCCTTTAATGCGCCGACATCCTCAGTGCTGAGCTCGGCACCGGGCTTAGTCTTGAGGAGGTCCTTCAGTGCGGCTACTTCTTCCTTAGAGAGTTCCTCTGCCCCCACCCAATTTACGCGTACAGCCCCCAGGAAAAACACAAAACAGGCAATTAATGCAAGGCTTACAAGCCTCATGGCCTCCCTCCTTTCTAGATAGATAGGCCAACTAGAGTAATGGGCCAACCCTGCCAATCGTATCCTGCCCCCTCCTGCCATAATTGGATACATTGGTTATATTTGGAGAGAATTACCATAAGTCCTTTTGATTGTCAACAAGATTTTTTAAAAAATTAATGTAGGGGCAGGTCTTGCACCTGCCCATTTCCAGGGCAATCCGCCTCAGGCGGGGCGGGGATGATTACATAGGGAGCCTGGTAGGGTGGGCTGTGCCCACCCTACTACACCCTTTTGCGCCTTTAATTTGGTGGGCACAGCCCACCCTACATTTTGTCATTCTGACCCTGAACGGAGTGACACTTCGTGTCAGATTCTTCGGTCTTTTAGCGGTGGGCATAGCCCACCCTACATTAGAATGACAAGGGGCGACCTACTTGGTCGCCCCTTGCTTTGAGTCTTTAGCATTGGGAGGGAAGAAAATTTTACTCTTTTAGCGAACCATGACTGAGGGATTTACCCCTCTTTACAACTACTTCTGGTACCTCCGCTTCGGCCTCTTCCACCTCGTAGACGCCGATATGCCTCCTTATTACTTTTTCCAGTTCACCAACATACCTCTCCTCGGCAGGATAACACTCTACGCCGTGGGTATGGAGGTCAAGGCCTTCCAATTCTACATACTCCGGGACCCTGAGGCCGATAGAGTGCTTCAGGCCAAGGAATATGGCAAAACCAGCGGCTGAGGCCCAGGCTATGACAGTGACCATGGCAATGAACTGCGCCAGGAGTTGATAACCAGAACCCGTTATGAGTCCGTTTACGCCACCGTAGGAGCCGTCAGCGAATATCCCGACGGCCAGGAGTCCCCACAGGCCATTAGCCCCGTGTACTGAGACTGCACCCAGTGGGTCGTCCACCTTGAAGACGCACTCCACAAACCAGACGCAACCTCTCATGATAAGGCCAGCCAGCAGGCCGATGACTACCGAGGCCCATATAGGCACGTAGGCGCATGGGCCGGTGATGGCTACAAGGCCAGCCAGGGCACCGTTACACGACATCATAATATCAGGCTTTTTGGTAGTGGCATAGGAGAGCCACATTACTATGGCGGCACCGGCTGAGGCGGCAAGGAAGGTGTTGGTGGCTATGATTGAGATCCTCAAGTCCGTGGCGGCCAGCGTACTCCCGGCATTAAAGCCGAACCAGCCGAAGACCAGGATGAGGGTCCCTAATACTACAAAGGTAAGGTTGTGGCCAGGTATGGCACTGGGTGTGCCGTCCTTTAGATACTTTCCAATCCGGGGACCGACTGCCCACGCCCCTATCAGGGCCATTATCCCACCCACGGCGTGGACTACCCCCGAACCTGCAAAATCCCTGGCTCCAGCCCCGAAGGGCAGGGTGCCCAGCCATCCGCCTCCCCACATCCAGTGTCCATAAATGGGATACACCACACCGCAGACTAACATGCTGTAAATCAGATAGGCCGCCCAGCGGGTCCTCTCTGCCACCGCCCCGGCAATAATGGAGACGGCCTTCGTGACAAACATGACCTGGAAGAGCCACAGGACTACCGTGTTTACGTCATAGGACGGGCCTATGAGGAGGAAACCGCTCCAGCCCACCATGGTATCTCCCCTGTCCAACCCAGAGGCGAGCTGTGAACCCCCGAACATCAGGGCGAAACCAAATAGCCAGAAGACCAAGGCCCCCACCGTAGTATCCGTAAAACAGTGGGCCATGTAATTCAGCATGTGCTTTGGTCTCAGGAACCCTCCTAAGAGGGCAAACCCTGCCTGCATGATAAACACCAGAAAGGCCCCTATAAGTACCCAGGTAAAATTGATGGAGTACTTTAACCCCGGCACGGTGTCAGAATAGGTCCCCGCACCGCTGGGGTCTGCCGCTTCAACAACCCTGCCTAACAAAAGAATGGCTAACCCGATTAGCGGTAGCACCGCTAGCGAAAAACGAGATGTCTTTAGCATTTTGTTCACGGTGACTCCCCTTGTCTTTCCCAGAACCCTCAAAAAAGTACTATCGTGACGTTAATAGCAACCAAGACCACCACAACCAACAGAAAGAGTGGATCGTCCATGGCAATAGGCTTTTTGTTTTTCCCAGAATTCTAAAAAGTAACCACAGAAAGTACAAAGTTTAGGCTACTTCGTACTCTAGCTGTTCTGCCTCTTCGGCAACGCCAGCCTTGCGTGTTATCTCTACCAACCTGCCGGGGGCAATGACGTCTTCTCCCCTCTTTCCGTCCCGTATGCGTATGACCGCTTCCACGGGTTCAACAAATATCCTGCCGTCTCCAATCCTGCCTGTCTTTGCGGCCCCACAGATAGTATCTGCTATCTTGGGGACGTCCATGTCGGGGGCTACTACCTCAAGCTTCACACGGGGTACAAGCTCTTCTTGATGGCGGTGGCCCCTCCACTGGAGGATTATGCCCTTTTCGGCACCGGCCCCCGAGACAGGGGTTACGGTCATCCCCTGGAAACCCTCTCTCTCCAGGGAGCCTTTAACCACGCTAAGTTTTTCTAACCTTACAACAGCCACTACCTTTTTCATTTTTTGGATACCTCCAGTTAGGCCCTAATTTCTATTACCTCTAATTCTTCATCATGAACCTGGGTCTCACGGGCGGGGGTCATCCTGACCCATCTTCCACCCTTGTTATGGCTCCCTATATCCTCACTCTTTAGCCTCAGGGCAAACTCCGCCTCCTCGCCCAGCGGCAGGCTGGTGGGGGTGGTCCTCACGACCTCGGTTATCTTGCTTACTACCTTCTCCACGTCGGTATCGGCCACTATTACTTCCATCCTGGCCTTGGGTAAGAGCTCTACAACGTATGTCTTCCCCTGCCAGGTAATCTCCTTTACGGAGGGGCCTTTTATGTAAGAATACCGTGCATCGTCATAACCAAACCCCAACATACATTCCTTAATTGTGTCCATTCTCCTAGGCTTAAAAAAGGCTACTATCTTCTTCATCTTATTTGCCTCCATGATAATCCGTTGTAAGTTTGTCGTTCTCATGTCATACCACACTTAGCAACTAATGTGCCTATTTCGCAGGCGCAGTATAAAGATTATATTGTCTATTTGTAATGTTTTGTACAGTATATATTTATGTTAGTATTGCAAATTATTGAATCGTTTCTGAGGTGCGTCAGACATTTTAGGGCATTTTTGTCCCACAAATTGCCTGATTTGCGTAATTAGTTGTGTGCAAAGATGTTATGGTTTGGAACTTTTTTGAGAATACTGAAAACAAGGCAATTCTGTCCTGTTTTCGGAGGTGGATATATAAAAGTGGGGGTAGAGGGGGTAGGGGGGCGACCCACCGGGTCGCCCCTACAGGTGCTTACTGCTTACTCTTCCGGTGTTGTCTTAAAGGCTTTCTTCGTAAGGAGATACTTCTTCATCTTCCTGTAAAGGGTCTTGGGGTCTACCGCAGCCTCCCCAGCAGATTGGTCTACCTTGCCTTTGTTCTTTTCCAGGAGTTTCTCAATGTATGTCTTTTCACAGCCATCCAGAAACTCCTCCAGGGGTAGTTCCATTATCTTGTCGTCGCTGAAGTCAATGTGTACCTCTTTAGTGGGAGTGGTTTCCAGCCCGGTCCTGGGGAGGTCTATGTAGGTAATGGTATCTCCCCTGGCCATAATCACGGCCCTTTCCATTAGATTTTCTAATTCCCTGACGTTGCCCGGCCAGTGATACTCCATCATGGTATTTAAGACGTCCTGTGAGATCTCCTTTGTCTCCTTTTTCATGGCCTTACTATATTTTTCCAGAAAGGAGGTGGCAAGGAGGGGTATATCCTCCTTCCTCTCTCTTAATGGGGGCAAGGTTATGGGGAAAACGTTCAGGCGATAGAAGAGGTCTTCTCTGAACCGCCCTTCAGCCAGCTCTTTTTTTAAGTCTTTATTAGTGGCGGCGATAACCCTTACGTCCACCTTGATAACCTCGTTGCCTCCTACTCTCTCCAACTCCCTTTCTTGTAAGACCCGGAGGAGTTTGGACTGGATGGAGTGGGACATGTTAGAGGTCTCGTCAAAGAATATGGTCCCGTTGTTTGCGAATTCAAACTTGCCTACCCGCCTGCTGGTGGCCCCTGTGAAGGCCCCTTTTTCGTAGCCGAAGAGTTCGCTCTCCAGGAGGCTTTCTGGCAGGGCGCTGCAGTTTACTGCCACAAAGGGTTTCCCCTTTCTGTTGCTGTGCATGTGGATGGTCCTGGCTACCAGCTCTTTCCCCGTGCCCGTCTCTCCTGTGATAAGGACGGTGGCATCGGCCTGGGAGACGGTAAGGATTAGGTCGTAGACTTCTTGCATCTTAGGGCTTTTCCCTATGATGCGGTTGAGGCTGTACCTCTGCTCCAGTTCCTGGCGTAACGCCTTTATCTCCCTTATCAGTTTTTGTTTCTCTAATACCTTCTGGACGGCCAGTTTAATCTCCTCGGCGGAGATAGGTTTGGTGATATAGTCTGAGGCACCTGACCTCATGGCCTCTACGGCGTTCTGTATGCTCCCAAAGGCGGTCATCATTATCACCATGGTATCAGGGGAGAGCTTTTTTAATCCCTTTAGCACCTGTATGCCGTCCATCCCCGGCATCTTCAGGTCTATAATGGCCAGGTCAAACTGCTCCTTCTGGCAGGTATTGAGGGCGAGCTCGCCGTTAGTGGCGGTGCTGACGGCGTATCCGTCCTTTGAGAGCAACATGTGGACACTGCCAAGGACGTACTCATCGTCTTCAACTATAAGTATCTTCTTTCTTGGGGCTTCCATGACGTCTTACCTTTACTCCGCACCAATATAATTATTGGGCAGACACATAGGTCTGCCCCTACTCCGCACCAAATAATAAATATAAGGTGAGGGGCTTGACAAAATCCTTACCAAGACGGTATGCTATTTGCGACCTTCTCTGGTGGACATTTTAATTAATTTTATACCATTCTACCAGGGTAAGGCAAGGGCTATGACCATGAACAGACTAGAGCAATATCCTCTGACCTACGAACACCACGAGGTCTACGGTGAACCCTATCTAGTAGTAGACAAACTACTTGACAAAAAGAGATACCGTTACTGCAGCTTCCCGGTAACCCATCCCGTGTATAAGGGCATCGTTGCTACGGCAAAGAAGTGGAAGGAGGGGGAGACTACCCAGGAATATGCCCTCCTGGAATTAGAGTTCTTAGCCCTGCCCTTTGAACGATGGCTCTTTGAGATTATACGTGACATAGCCAACGACACCACCCACCTGAAGAACGTTGTCTTTGACGACGCCCATAAAGAGGTCCAGTACATCGCCTTTGTACAGCACGGGGAGGAACGGTACTACAACATCCGCTATAGATAAAAGTAGGGGTGGGCAGGCGTAAAGCCTGCCCCTACATGTTATAGGTCCCGGGCCAGGAGTGAAGGTATAGGTAATTGTACGGATACGGTGGTGCCCTTCCCCTCCTTGCTCTTTACTTCTACAGTGCCTTTATGGGCCTTTACGATGTTGTAGGAGACAAAGAGCCCTAGCCCTGTCCCTGCCCCCCCTTTTGTGCTGAAGAAGGGTTCAAATATCTTTCCCAGGTCTTTTTCTGGTATCCCATAACCCGTATCAGAAAAATCTATCTGGACCCATTCGCCTCTAACCCCCGTCTTTATCTTGAGGTCCCCCCCCTCGGGCATGGCGTCTGAGGCGTTTATAATGATGTTGGTAAAGACCTGCTCCAGCTGGTGCGGGTCGCAGTACACGGGGGGGAGATGGGCGTCTAACTCCTGGAGGAGGTTTATGTTGCTTAGTCTTAATTTGCTCTCCAGGAAGTTCACCACGTTGCGGATAGAGAGGTTTACGTCCTGGCAGACCTTACCTTCAAAGACCTGTTGGTGTGATTCAAGGAGCCTCTTTACTATCCCTGCTATCCGGTTGCAACCCCTTATTGCCAGGTCCAGATACTTTTTCTTGTCTTCCTCCTTTGTCTCTTCTGCGTGGAGATGGAGGTAGTTTATTATCCCTGCCAGGGGGTTGTTAATCTCGTGGGCGACGCTGGCCACAAGCCTGCCCGTAGAGGCGAGTTTTTCCATAGAGATGAGTTGTTCCTCCAGCCTCTTTTTGGCGGTAATGTCTCTAAAGACGCACCGTATGGCCACCACGTTGCCCTTGTCGTCATAGATGGGGTTATCATTAAGGCCGACGTCTATGACGCTCCCGTCCTTTTTCAGCAGTTGTAACTCTAACCCCTCAATGTGCAGACCCGAAAAGCGTCTGGGTAGTAAGGTCGCATAGGTCTCTCGGACCCCGTGGGGCTGGAAGCCGGAGATGGGCTTGCCCACCAGTTCTTCCTTATGGTCGTAGCCGAGCATATTTGCGCCGCTCAGGTTGCAGTCCAGGATTATGCCATGGTTGTCATGGGTAAGATAGATGTCAGGGGCGTTGTCGTAGAGGTCTTTGTACTTCTTTTCCGATTCTCTTATCTTGATGAAGAGCCTGATGTTTTCTATGGCTATGGCCAGTTGAGGGGCTATCTGCGTAAGGATACGGAAGTGTCTCTCTGAGAAGTTACGGGGCCTCTTACTGGCGAAGTTAATGGTCCCGATAACGGAACCCTTGTACTCCAGGGGATAGCCGAGCCTTGACCGTATGCCCTCCTTAAGGAGTACCTCATCGGACCAGAACTCCTTCTCCACGGTGTCTTCCACAATGTAGGGGCGGGCGGTGGTGTAGACCCTTTCCAGCAGGCTCCCCTCTCTCAAGAAGCTGTAGCCCTCCCTTATGCCCGTGTCCTTGTAATCAGTGTTCAGGGCAAAGACCTCAAACCTCTGTCCATCTCCCCCCATCAGGGCGATGCTTATCCTGTCAAAATTTATTACGTTCTTTAACTCCGAACCCACGGCCTTAAAGACGTCCGTCAGAAAGCTGGAAGAAACTACCTTGTTTATGTTGTAGACGATCTCCTTTTCCGATTCTAACCTCTTCTGTTCGGTGGTATCCGTTATCACCCCCACT
>MHYW01000043.1 GCA_001828545.1 Planctomycetes bacterium RIFCSPHIGHO2_12_FULL_52_36 | reverse complement strand
CAATGGTAGAGTAGGTGGCTGTTAACCACTTGGTTCCAGGTTCGAGTCCTGGCTGGGGAGCCAATTTTTATAAGGGTCGCTTTTTGCGACCAGATGGAAGGGGGAAGTGTAAGAAAAAGATCCGCCTCCTAACAACCGCATCAACGCTGACCGGCAATTCCGCTGCGCTCCATAGCCAGCCGGTTATGCATCCGTTTGACGGAAAGGAAGAAAAGATGCCCAATGATGCGCGGTCGTTAGATTGCAAAATAAAATGGATTGTATTAGTATGCTGACATGAGTCCTACAATTTTTAAGGTCAAAGGGTATAGGTTTTATTTTCTTTCAAATGAGGAAAATAGAATCCATGTCCATGTAACATGTGAGGATGGCGAAGCAAAATTTTGGTTGGAACCCATAATATCATTGGCTGTATCTCATGGGTTGAATCCAAGAAAGTTGAACGAAATTCAAAAGATTGTAGAGGAGCACAAAAATGGAATCATTAAAGCATGGCAAAAACATTTTAGTAAGCGTTGAAAATATAACACCTTTTGGCATATGGCTTTTTGTAAAAGAAAAGGAATACTTTTTAAGCTATAAAGATTACCCGTACTTTAAAGACCAAACATTGAAGTCCATACAGAATGTTCAACTGCTTCATGGCCATCATTTATACTGGCCAGATTTGGATGTTGATTTAGAAATTGATAACCTCGAAAATCCTGAAAAATACCCTTTGAAATCAAAAATAATAAAGAAGCATCTAACAAGTCATTCAACGGGACGGCGAATAGCCGCCCGTTAATTCAATCGTTGCTCGGACAAAGATGTATAAGGTATTCTGAAAAATGGGACGGTTCTATTATCTCTCGGAATATGGGATGTGTCCCCAATTATTCCAATTATTCAGGAGGCGGATTGAAATACGCAAAAAAATAAATCTGTCCCCATTTTTATAAAATAAAAAATATGGACGATATCTCATCAATAAAAGTTATAGATATATTTAAAATAGCATCTCAACCTGTATTCACAATGGAACAGCTCAGAGAACGAGGGCTTGATGAACAGGGCATAGCTGCTTACCAATCTTTTAGGGATTGTTTAACATGTTTCCTTAAGGATGCAGTCGACGACTGGAGAGTTTTAGATGAAAACTATGTAGGCATTGATAGAATAATTGATAAGTTTATAGAAATCAAAATGGGAGATCTTAAAGATTTTCCGCATGAATTATATGAAACTATCCATCATATTCTTTATGAGTATTTTGGACTTTTAAAAGAAGCAACTCATCCGGGGTGGTTGCCAAACAAGATAAAAAGAGCAAAGAATATAGAAATTGGCCTTACGTGTTTCATTGAAGAAAGAAGCAAATTGCAAAGCACAGTATATCATTTGCCAGACTTAATAAAGGAATTACGAAATGTCCCAGTTTCTGAAAGAAAATATGCTGTTAGGATACTATTGGATCAAATTAAATATAACATCAAAAACGTGGGTTATAAACCAGAGTTGATAAGAATCTTTGAACGTAAGTGGAAAGGTTTTAAAAATTTCTGGGGGAACCGTTAACTGTAAAAGTCAATCTCTCGCCTTGCAGTCTTGCAGGTTTGTGTGCCTCTCAGACCTCTATCTTTTCTACAAGCTAACAGATCACCTGCTGGCGCCGGTTATATGATTCAAGTCCGGCTATCCGGAGTAACATCTTCCCGGAGAACTTTTTGATAAGCGCTTGGTCCTGGCACCCTCCCATATAGTCCACAAATTCCTGCGGCAGAACATCGGCTATCTTCATGAACTGGGATATCCTGGACTTGGTAACCTTTGAGGCGAGCCAGTCTTCGGCAGGCTCAGGGTTGGTTAAGTGGTTAACCAGGGAGGCAGGTTTTAAATATTTAAAACATTTTAGGCTGCCTCTTACACCTTCATTGCCTTAAGGTCGGTGCATGCCTTAATGAGGTCAAAATCGCTGTCCTTGTGAAGAAGGGGCAGGTCGTTTTCCATGCATATAGCGGCGATGATGCAATCAACCGTCTTCCTGACGGTCTTGCCTCTTTTTCTGCATTCCCTGTAAATCCGCACCGCCTCAAGATAGGTCTCTATACCTTTCGGCCTATAAATGGGAAATTCAAGAAGGTAGTCTCTTGTGGTCTGAAAATCCTTGTCCTTCTTTATCCCCTGAAGAATTTCCGTTAAGATTATCTCTGTAACGGCGATATCCTCTTCAGCTTCTATGAGTCTGTGCAGGGTCTCATGCTGGGGGGACTTTTCGCCCCTCAAGAAGTCCACCCAGACGCTGGTGTCTACAAGGATCATACCCTGCTTTTCCTCATTTCACCTAAGTTGCCAGTCCATTCCACTCTACCCTCCAGGTCAAGGATTTTCTTCCTCTTTATCTTGTGAACGAGCTCCTCAAGGGCGTGATTTACGAGCTCCTTTTTTGTCTTCTTATGGGTAAGCCTCATTGCCTCATCCACAAGTTTTTCATCAAGTTCAATATTGGTCCTTAACATAACCAACTAACCTCCTTCCATCTTATACACAAAATATAGCAGATTTATGTGTACGAGTCAAACGGGGAATCTATCTCAGGAGGCAGAAGCAGAGACAATTATCTACTAACTCCTTTGGCTGACAATGACAGTAAAGCTTGCCTCCCTTGCAGGGGGGGCGTCTTTCTCCCAGGGGCGTATGTATTTAAAGGCTATCAGTGTCTTTCCTGCGCCGACAGCCCTGAAAGTCCATGTCTCCCTCCCGCCTGAACCGATTAGCTTGCCTTCGCCTGGCGTATATTCTGAGCCTACAAGCTCAAGTACGGCTACATCCAGTGGTCTGGCAAGTTGCCACCCGTAGCCGGTCGTCCTGTTGGACTCAAGCGTGATTACAAAGTCCTCGCCAGCCTTGACCTCAATAGCATTATCAGGTTCGCCATATTCTCTGACCTGCTTTGCACAAGAATGACTCAACACCATGCTGGCAATGCATACAGTTAGAAGTATTAACCTTTTGCTATTCACAACTGGCACCTGTTGTCTTTAACTGCCTTGCCCCCAAGTCTTTGTTATCCCCAGCCCCTTACCAGGTTACCTTCGGATAGCCAGAGAAGACCTCCTGGTTCCAGTTGGGCTTGGTGATGTGCTTCCAGCGATAGTCTACTATCTTCCACTTGGATACATAAGGGTATTGTCTCCAACTGGGTATCCTTGTATAAGGCAGTGTGTTCTTTATCTTGAAGACTGCGAGACCGTAGTGGTATTCTTTCCCGTAGTACCTGACGTATCTAGTATATATCAGGAGGACACCGTCTCTTAATTCCTGGTAGCCATCTACCTTAGAGGTCTGCCACAGGGCCTCGTGCGGGTCAAGGAATGGTTCCCCAAGGACGAGGGCGTGATTCTTCTCCAGGAGTTTGTCGTTACTCTCCCAGGCCTCTTCCCAGGTGTACACCCTTTCGGGAGACTCCATGTCCAGTTCCTTATACGATGAACGGTCTGTAACGGCCTCCCACAACTCTATGGCCTTCCTGGAGGACCTTATCTTGTCGGCACTAAAGGTGGCATCCCAGACGGAGACAAAATCCTCCACGTCCTTACGCCTCTGTCCCTGGGGGCCTTTTTCGGGAGCGGCCCCGCCGCCTGGCGCCTTGTAAATAAAGGTACTCTCAGGTACAAGTTCCTTAGTATAACGAGAGGGAGGTCCCGAAGGCGGGGTATCTGTCCCGAACGGATAGTCTTTATGGGTGGCGTCCTTGCTGAAACCGTGTTCTACCAGATTCCATCCACCCGTGGCAGGGTCTGCCCTTTCATAGACAATCCTGTAGGAATAATCTACCAGCCTCCACCGCCAGAAAAAGAAGTGGGATAACCCCGTAACGTATACGTAGAGTTCCCTGGCGTTCTTATCCACGTCCTCAAAATAGGCGATGGCCTTCTTTTTCTCGTGAGGGGCAAATTGACCTCCCATGGACAGGGCATGTTTATAGCCGCCTTCCTCACCCACGAGGATCTTCTCCACACCAGGATTATAGCGGTCTATATGTCTTCCCCCCGTATCCGTGGCCAGGAAGACCTCCACGGGGACAGTAATGTCCTGGTCCGTATTATTTTTTATTTCGTAAAACCACGCCACGTAGTTTAGTCCCTGGTAGGCAACCTCCCTGGGGGTCTGCCATTCCAGGTCACACTGGGTGGCGGCTGATAAGTAGCCAGTAGCTAGTAGTAAGTAGCCAGTAGCTATTAGACAGCAGATAGTAGTTAGGGGAAAAAATCTTCTACTGTCTACTACTTTCACGACTCTCCCCATTTCTCATAATCAGCCAGGAGGTCCAGGGCCTTGGAGGCATCAGAGACCTTCAGGACGCCTAAGACCCTGTTGCCCTCTTTAGAGGCACTGCAATAGGCATACTCAATATTAACTCTCCCTTTAGCCAGTCGCCTGGCTATCTGGGCCATTACCCCTGGCTCATTGGTCATCTCCACCACCAGCACCTCCGATTCCAGGACGTCAAAGCCACACTCCTCCAGCAGGGCCTTGGCCCTCCTGGCATTATTGACTACTATCCTGAGTTCGCCAGTATCAATCATCTCAGCTATGGAAAGGGCCAGGATATTAATCTCCTTCACTGCCAGACAGCTACACACATCGGCCAGGGTGCCTGGATGGTTTTCTAATACCACAGTAAGCTGTTTTTCAAAGAGGAAACTGGGGGAACCCTCCATAGTACGACTACCTCCTTTACAAAAATCTGAAGCAGTAACTTTACTAGAATTTGCCTTTTGCGTCAATACGCCAAACAATAGATGGACAGGGTCTGTATTTGCTATAAAGATGGGTAATCCGCCTCAGGCGGATAGGGCGACCGTTCTTTATCCTGACTACTGAATTCTGACTTCTGAATTCTTAATTCTTGTCTTTAGCCCCTAGTCCCTGCTCTCTGGCCCCTAATCCCTGTTTATATACTCCACAGGCCCAGGAAATTCTCCCTTGACCTATCCCACTTTCAGAGGTATCTTGAGAAGACACCAGGCGGTAAGCAGAAATCCAGATGACAAATGAAGTCCAAAATCCAAATTCCCAATTTGGCATTTTTAGTCCTGTCTACCGCCTACTAGCTGGAGGAGACCCAAGATGAAGGCTTCGGAACTGTTGGTTAGATGTTTGGAGCATGAGGGGGTACAATTTGTCTTCGGGGTGTCCGGGGAGGAGGTGATGGACGTGCTTGACTCCCTGAGGACCTCCAGGATAAAGTACGTTACCACCAGACATGAACAGGGGGCGGCCTACATGGCCGGTGTGGTGGGGAGGCTTACGGGTAAGCCGGGCGTCTGCCTGGCCACTTTGGGCCCAGGGGCCACCAACCTTACCACTGGGATTGCAGATGCCAACCTGGACCATGCCCCCCTTGTGGCCCTCACTGGCCAGGCAGACCGAAGGAAGACCCACAAGGAATCCAAACAGATTATAGACGTAGTCAGCCACCTGAGGCCCATTACTAAATGGAATGCCCAGATAGAGCGGGGCGAACTCATCCCAGAGATGGTGAGAAAGGCCTTTAAGCTGGCCCAGGTGGAAAAGCCAGGGGCCTGTCATCTGGAATTGCCCTCTGACGTAGCAGAAGAGGAGGTTGAGAACCAGAGGCCCCTCCCGGTCCAGGCGATAACCTATCCTCGCCCCGACGAGGGGGCCGTCAAGGAGGCCGCAAGGCTGATAAACGAGGCTAGATATCCCGTCATCCTTGCCGGTAACGGGGTAATACGCGGCGGGGCTACCAAGTACCTGAGGGAATTTGTAGAACACTCCCAGATACCCGTTGCCCATACGTTTATGGCCATGGGTTGTGTACCTGCCGAGGAGGAACTGTGTCTACTATCTGTCGGACTTCAGCAGCACGATTACGCCAACTGTGGTTTTGACAGGGCCGACCTGGTTATTGGGGTGGGTTACGACCTTGCTGACTATGGGCCTGAGGCGTGGAACCCAAGAGGGGATAAAAAGATAATCAACATAGACTTCGTGTCCAGCGAGGTGGACTTCCACTACTGCCCCAGTGTAGAGCTTATGGGGAATATCGGGGAAAGCCTCTGCCTCCTTAAAGACCTGGTGAAGAGGAAGACCATTACCCCTACAAAGAACCTCAGGAGTTACATCCTTCGGGAGGTGAAGGAATACTCTACGGACGAGAGCTTCCCTATTAAACCTCAAAGGGTGATTCAAGACGTAAGGAAGGTCCTGGGCAGGGAGGACATACTGGTAAGTGACGTAGGGGCCCACATGATATGGGTGGCCAGAAACTATATGGCACAGGAGCCGTTAACCGTACTCATCTCCTTCGGTTTCGCCGCGATGGGTTTTGGTCTGCCGGCCGCTATTGCCGCAAAACTTATACACCCCGACAAAAAGGTGGTGGCCGTCGTGGGGGACGGAGGCTTTTTGATGACCAGTATGGAGTTAGAGACGGCCAGACGCCTGGGGACCTCTTTTCCTACCATCATATTCAGGGATGACGGCTATGGGCTAATCAGGTGGAAGCAGATGGCCCGGTTCGGCGTAGAATTTGGCTCCACCTTTAAGAACCCTGATTTCGTCCAGTACGCCAGGGCCTTTGGGATGGAGGGCTACAGGGTGGAGAGGCCGGGCGAGCTCCTGCCCATACTGCAAAAGGCCCTCAAAGAGGACATCCCATGTCTCATAGACGTCCCCATAGACTTTGAGGAGAATCTAAGGCTTTCCGAGAAACTTGGCCACCTCATCTGCCCGACGTAGGGGTAGGGACCAGGGGTCAGGGGCCAGGGATTAGCACCCTTTCTCACCAATCTGAGACCTCTGCAAAAGTATTTTTCTGTGGACTTCACCACCTAGTTCCCTCCCCCTTGATGGGGGAGGGTAGGGTGGGGGTGATTATCAATATGATGCATATATACTTATCCCATACCAACTTAGCTGAGTCAGACAGTCACCCTCCCCCTTCCCCCTCCCCTCAAGGGAGGGGGAAATTTAGGGGTACTCTCAAACTTTTGCAGAGGTCTCCAATCCCTATTTTTGTCTTGATTTAGCTTACGTGTTTGGTTATTTTGTAGGCGTTCTGGGAGGACCCATGCGTAATAAAGTCGTAAGCATCCTGATTGCCGTAGTAGTCAGCCTCCTATGCACCCAGGCGATAGCTCAGGTGGAGCTGGACGAAAGGAAGCTGGATTTAGAGGGCAAGAAGAAAGACCGCTACCTTGAGGCGGGGATGCATGAGTATGGGATAAGCGGGAGTTATGGTATGGCCGACGAAAGTGAGCACATCACGGACTTTCAGCTACTCCCTAAATGGGGGCTCATCATCGCCGACTTTGATAAGGTCAAGGGGGCATTAGAGTTTGAGGTAGAACCCATGTTCGGTATGTTCCTCACCCCTAGCCGGGCCGTGGAGGCTGGCTTAAACGTCCTCTTCACCTACAATTTCGAGACTGGTACAAGGTTTATCCCCTTCTTTTCGGCAGGGGCAGGCTTCTTGTACACCAACTTAGACGTAAAGGAACTGGGGTCAAAATTTAACGGGGCCCCCCAGGGAGGGCCAGGGATCAAATATATGCTAAATGACAGGACCGCCTTCAGCCTCCAGACACGCATACACCACATCTCTAATGCAGGCACAGCCAAACCCAATAAAGGTGTAGATAGCTTTATGTTTCTAATAGGTATGGATTTCTACCGTTAGCAGACAGTAAGCAGTAACTTCCCCCCGATTGACACAACTTACAGAATCTGTTAAGTTTGCGACATTGAGATGTCCCCCCAGTACATTAAAGAGAAACGGCTTAATCTGTCGGTAGTGGCCAATTCAGCCGAACTGCTCAAGGCCGAAGCCCTGCCACTCCAGCAGGTTGATGACACGCCTCGTGCGGGTGGCAGTACCGCCCCCAATCCGCCCCTTTGCTCCGCTCAAGGGCAGGCCCTGCACCAGAACGGTGCAGGGCAGGCTCAGGCGGACCCCCTACTCAAATGGCACTACCCCTGGCAACAAGGATGTAGATATCATTCCTTTAGCCAATATCTCAAGGGGCGTTTTCCTTTTAAGGTACACAAGATAGCCCTACATGCAGGCTTCACCTGCCCCAACAGGGATGGCTACAAGGGGACAGGCGGCTGTACTTATTGTGCCAATGAGAGTTTCAGCCCCAACGCCAGGGGTACACTACAACCCGTCGGGGAACAGGTAAGAAACGGTAAGCAATACCTGAAGAGGCGTTACGGTGCGGAAAAATTTATCGTGTACTTTCAGGCCTTCAGCAACACCTATGCAGATATTGAGACGCTGATGTCCAGATACAATGAGGCCCTGGAGGATAAAGACGTCATAGGGCTTTCCATAGGCACACGGCCAGACTGCGTACCCGATGAGGTGCTTTCCCTCCTTGAC
>MHYW01000042.1 GCA_001828545.1 Planctomycetes bacterium RIFCSPHIGHO2_12_FULL_52_36 | reverse complement strand
CCGCCTGATACAAAAACATCCTGAGCCCGTCCAGGGTACGACAACCCCTCTCCTCTGCCTCCTTGAGGAGACAGGTCTGGAGGGGATTATATACAATATCAAAGACCCACATCCCTGGCCTGAGGGCCTCAGGGGGTACTGGCGAAACATCTGTCTTTGGATACATGCCTACGGAGGTGGTGTTTATCAGCACCTCTCCATCTATTTTGGTTACGTCTTCAAACCTCCTGTAGTGGCATCCCAGTTCCTGTGCCAGCCTCCTGGCCCTATCCTCCGTGCGGTTTATGAGTGTGACGTCTGCCCCCTTCTTTTTTAGTCCAAAGGCTATGGCCCTGGCCGCACCCCCTGCCCCTATCAGGAGAACCTTCTTATTCCGTAGGTCTCCTAACCCTTCTTCTAACTCCCTCAGGGCGGCAGTGGAGTCGGTGTTGTATCCCATGAGATTCCCTGCCTTATTTACCACCGTGTTCACGGCGCCAATCTCCCTCGCCAGTGGGTCAAGTCCATCCAGGAGGGGCACGATGGCCTCCTTGTGGGGGATGGTTACGCTGTACCCTTGAACCTTTAAACCCTTAAACCCTTGAACAAATTCTCTGAGGTTTTCCACCTTGAAGGGTAGGTACACGGCATTGATGCCCAACTCCCGGAAGGCCGCATTATGGATGTATGGGCCGAGGCTGTGTCCTACCGGATTACCAATGAGACCATACAAGGCAGTCTCCTGATTAATCTTGTCAACGTGATAGACCCCTAGCATCTCCCTGGCGGTTAGCTGGCCTGGGGCGGATTCCTTTCCAACGTCCAGAGAACCAAAGGTGAGATAACTGCCATACTTGGGAGCCAGGATTCGGCTAATCAGTCCCAACTCCCCCATGCAGAAGGCAATGAGGGGTTTGCCATTCCCGTGTAGGGGCACGGCATGCCGTGCCCCTACCTCCTCAAGGAGTCGGAAGACCTTCAGGTTGTCTGTGATGTCATTAGCCGTAGTGACTATTTTGACTATGTTGGCCGTTGAGTCGGACAGTCTTGCGTAAATCTCTTTTAAGTTGGCGGGGGTTTCCTTAAAGTTATGGTAAGAAATTATTACCTTTGCCTTCCCCCTTTTGTGTAGTTGCTGGATGCTGTCGTGTTCAATATCCACGAACTCGGCCCCCAATTCTACGGCTTGTTCTAATAGTTTTATGCGGACTTCTTCAGGGCCGTCAAACCTCCCACCCTCTCTAGTGGGACGGCAGGTGGCGATAATGGGTTTGGGACGGTGGCGTAAGAGCATTTCTAAATCTGGATTGGCAATGTAGTCCAGCCGTATCTCAATAACATCCGCTAGCTGGGACGTCTCCTGGACGTCCTGGAGGGCCTTCTCGTTGGTATCGGCAGTTATGGGGATGCAGAGCATACTTTTATCCCTCCTAAAAAGGAGGGTTGGGAGGTGTACACACCCCTAGCCCCTCTTATTAGAGGGAAAATAACACACCACTAGCCCCTCTCCCTCCTATCAAGGAGGGACGGGGAGGTGTTAGAGGGGAATTACACACCCCTTACCCCTCTTTTTAGAGGGGAGAATTATGTCCCAGCCGTCTTCTGGACAATTCTATTAATGACGTTCAGATATGCCCTGGCGCTGGCCTCAATGATGTCCACGCTGATGGCCCTGCCCCTGTAGGACTTGCCCTCTACGTCCACCTCTACGCTCACCTCCCCCAGGGCGTCCTTGCCGCTGGTGATGGCCCTTACGTTATAGTCCAGGAGTTTGCCAGGAACCCCCGTTACCAGGTCAATGGCCTTGAAGAGGGCATCAATTGGGCCGTCCCCGATGGTGGCATTCTCCACTATCTTGTCATCCCTGGTGCGGAGGCGTACCTCTGCCAGGGGCGTAGTGCCGGGGCCGCAGTCTATCCTCAGACTATCCAGCCTGTAAATAGGGGGGGCCTCCTCCAGTATATTCACCACTATGGCCTCAATGTCCTCGTCATAGATGAGTTTTTTCTTATCCCCAAGGGCCTTGAATTCACCGAAGGCCTCTACTACCTCCTTCTCCGTCAGATGGCCGTAGCCCAGTTCCTTGAGCTTCTCTATAAAGGCCCTCCTGCCCGACAGCTTCCCCAGGGGCAGTCTGGTCCTGGTGAGGCCAATATCCTCGGGTTTCATTATCTCGTAGGTAGTCCTCTCTTTAATGACGCCGTCCTGATGGACGCCTGAGGAGTGGGCGAAGGCGTTCTCCCCCACGATGGCCTTGTTGCGCTGTACCCTCAGGCCCGTCAGGCCCGATACCAGGCGGCTGGTATGGATAATCTCTTTGGTGTTGATACCGGTGGTGAAATCAAAAGAATCTCGGCGGGTGTGGAGGGCCATGACCACCTCTTCCAATGCGGCGTTACCTGCCCTCTCCCCAATGCCGTTGATGGTACACTCCACCTGGTCGGCCCCGGCCCTGATGGCGGCAAGGCTGTTGGCGGTGGCGAGACCGAGGTCGTTATGGCAGTGAACGCTGAGACGGGCCTTGCCCATGTTTTTTACCTCTTTTTTGAGGTAACTGATGAGGGAGGCGTACTCCTCAGGGACTGCATAGCCCACGGTGTCAGGTATGTTCACGGTAGTGGCACCGGCCTCTATGACGGCCTCTACCACCTCCTTCAGGAAGGCCAGCTCTGTCCTGGAGGCGTCTTCGGGGGAAAACTCCACGTCTGAGACGAGGCTCCTGGCCAGTGCCACAGACTCCCTGGCCTGGCGGAGTATCTCCTCCTTCGCCTTCTTGAGCTTGTGCTGTCGGTGAATCTCTGAGGTAGCGAGGAATACGTGGATGCGCGGTCTCTCGGCAGGATTGAGGGCCTCTGCCGCCCTCTGGATGTCCTTCTCCAGGGCCCTGGCCAGCCCGGCCACGGTAACGCCCCGTAGCTCTTTCGCAACGGCCTTTACCGCATCAAAATCCCCCTGGGAGGCAACGGGGAATCCTGCCTCAATGACGTCCACCCCCAAACGGGCCAGTTGATGGGCTATCTGGAGTTTTTCGTGTATGTTGAGGCTCACCCCCGCAGATTGCTCCCCGTCTCTGAGAGTGGTGTCAAATACAATTATCTTTTTCATAAATCCATTTTACAAAAATACGCCCCCCCAAACTAGGGATCAGGGGACAGGGGACAGGGACCAGGGAAATAAATTTTTTCTAATCCCTGTCCCCTAATCCCTGCCCCCTAACTATTTGGCCTCAATCCACCCCATCTTCTTGCGGAGTTCCTTGCCCACCTTCTCAATGAGCAGGTCTTTCTCTCTGGCGCGGAGGGCCTCAAAGGAGGGGGCCCCGGCCTTGTTCTCCAGTACCCATTCCTTGGCAAACCTGCCTGTCTGTATCTCGGAGAGGATTTTTTTCATCTCCTTCTTGGTCTCTTCATTGACTATCCTTGGGCCTCTGGTCAGGTCGCCAAACTCGGCGGTGTTGCTTATGGATTTGCGCATGTGGGCTAGACCGCCCTCGTAGAAGAGGTCTACGATGAGTTTGAGTTCGTGGAAGCACTCAAAATAGGCCAGTTCGGGCTGGTAGCCCGCCTCCACCAGTGTCTCAAAACCTGCCTTGACCAGGGCACTGACGCCGCCGCACAGGACTGTCTGCTCACCAAAGAGGTCTGTCTCCGTCTCTTCTGCGAAGGTGGTCTCAATGACCCCTGCCCTTGTGCCGCCGATGGCCATGGCATAGGCAAGGGCCACGTCCTTGGCCTTGCCTGATACGTCCTGGTAGATGGCCAGGAGGCATGGTACACCCCCGCCTTTCTGGTATTCCGTCCTCACCAATCTCCCAGGGCCCTTGGGGGCGACCATGATGACGTCTATATCGGGGGTGGGGACAATCTGGTGGTAGTGTATGTTGAAACCGTGGGAGAAGCCCAGGGTCTTTCCTTTTTTGAGATAGGGTCTTATATGGTCGTTGTATATACCGGGCTGTACCTCGTCTGGGAGGAGTATGTGGATAATGCCCCCTTCCTGGGATGCCTCCGGGATATTGAGGACCTTAAAGCCGTCTTTTTTGGCCTGGGTAAAGCTGGCCCCTTCGGGCCGGAGGCCGATGAATACCTCCACCCCGCTATCCCTTGCGTTCTGGGCCTGGGCCCTGCCCTGACTGCCGTAGCCTATGACTGAGAGCTTTTTGCCCTTCAGGTATTTAAGGTTTGCGTTTTTATCGTAGTACATTTTTGCCATTACTTCGTTGCTCCTTTGCTGTTGTCCGCCCCGATGCGCAGGCTAAAGCCTGCGGCTACCAGCCCCTATTGTTTGGTTCCCCTTGCCATTGCAATCTGGCCTGTGCGGGCCATCTCCTTGATGCCGTAGGTGTGGAGGAGCTTAATCATGGCCTCCAGTTTGTCCTCGGTTCCCGACAACTCTATAATCAAGTCCTTCTGTCCCACGTCTATTATCTTTCCACGGAAGACGTCCACTATCTCCAGTATCTCTCCCCTCTTTCCTGGGGGGACGTTGACCTTTACCAGTAACAAGTCCCTCTCCACGTAGGGGGTCTCGGTGAGGTCTATGACCTTGATGACGTCAATGACCTTCCCCAATTGCTTGCGGACCTGTTCTATGGTGGCATCGTCTCCCTTGACCACTACGGTGAGCCTGGAGAGTTCTGGGTTTTCCGTCTCACCTACCGTGAGGCTGTCAATATTGAATCCCCTGCTGGTGAAGAGGCCCACAATCCTAGCCAGGACGCCGACCTTGTTCTCTACTAGGGCTGTGATGACGTGTCTCATTTTTAGTTAAACCCAAATGTCAAAACCCAAATTACAAATGAAATTCAAATGCCAAAGCTCAAATGCCAAATTTAGAATTTGGACTTTGGATTTTATTTGTCATTTAGACTTTGAACTTTGACCTTTTTTAGGCCATCCCTCCAAAAGTGCCTTCCCTGATGGCATCCTTGACGGTCTTGCCTGCTGGTATCATGGGGAAGACGTTTTCTTCCTCCCCAATCTTGAAGTCAATCACCACTGGACCTTTTATGGCCATGGCCTTCTCAAGCACTGGCCTTACCTCCTCCTTGCGTTCCACTCGAAAGCCTTTAGCTCCATAGGCCTCGGCCACCTTGACAAAGTCTGGGTTGCCCTCCAGATGGGTCTGGGAGTACCTTTTCTTGTAAAAGAGTTCCTGCCACTGGCGGACCATCCCCAGATAGCCGTTATTCATGATGGCTACCTTCACGGGGAGCTTGTGGTGGACCACTGTGGCTAGTTCCTGGATGTTCATCTGGAAGCTGCCGTCTCCTGCAATGTCTATCACGGTCTTATCCGGGCAACCCAACTGTGCGCCTATGGCGGCAGGGAAACCGAAGCCCATAGTGCCAAGCCCTCCTGAGGATATCAGGGTGCGCGGCCTGGTAAAGGTGTAATACTGGGCAGTCCACATCTGGTGCTGTCCCACCTCCGTGGTGATGATGGCGTCACCCTTGGTAACCTCCCAGATTTGCTCAATGATGTATTGGGGTTTAGGCAGCACACCGGAGTTGTCGTAGGAAAGGGGGTATTTTTCCTTCCACTCCTTTATCTTTTCTAGCCACTCTCTCCTCTCCGCGGGCTGTATCAGGGGGAGGAGTTCCGCCAGTGTGTTCTTGGCGTCACCCACCACGGGGACGTCTACCTTGATATTCTTGCTGATGGAGGCCGGGTCTATGTCTATGTGAATAATCTTTGCATGTGGAGCGAACTCATCCAGCTTGCCGGTGATCCTGTCGTCAAATCTGGCTCCGATGGCGATAAGCAGGTCGCATTCCGTGACGGCATGGTTGGCGTATAGGGTACCGTGCATGCCCAGCATGCCCAGCGAGAGTTCGTGGTCTTCCGGAAAACCTCCCAGGCCCATGAGTGTGGTGGTAACGGGGAAGTTGCCTCTTTCTGCCATCTCCAGTAGTTCTTTGTGACAGCCCGAGTGGATGATGCCACCGCCGGTGTAGACCACTGGCCTTCTGGAGTGGTTGATGGTCTCGGCGGCAAGGCGTATCTGTCTCGGGTTACCCTGATAACGGGGTTTGTAGCCTGGCAGATTCACCTCTTCCGGGATTGCACCATCCCAGGTCTCCGTGGTGATGTCCACGGGCAGGTCTATCACCACTGGGCCGCACCTGCCGGTACTGGCGATGTGAAATGCCTCGTTAACTGCCCCGGGGAGGTCTCTGATGTCTTTGATGAGGTAATTATGTTTGGTGATGGGACGGGTGATGCCCGTGATATCGGCCTCCTGGAAGGCATCGCTTCCGATGAATTTGCGTTTCACCTGGCCCGTAATGGCCACCATGGGGGTAGAATCCATAAAGGCGGTGGCAATGGCCGTAGTAAGGTTGGTAGCCCCTGGGCCGGAGGTGACCAGGCAGACGCCCACCTTCCCAGTGGCCCTGGCATAACCATCGGCCGCATGTCCCGCCCCCTGTTCGTGCCTGGTAAGGATGAACTTTATGGGGGAGTCGTAGAGGGTATCAAAGAGCGGCAGTACCGCACCCCCAGGGATGCCAAAGACGTACTCCACCCCTTTCTTAATCAGCATGTCTACCAGGATTTGTGCACCTGTTTTTGCCATGGCTCTCTATGTACTACTCATTCCGCCAGAGGCGGAGATTTGAACAAAGGGTATTATACAAAAAGGAAAAGCAAATTGCAGGACTAGAAACAGGGATCAGGGGCCAGAGATTAGGGGTCAGTCCCTAGTCCCTGGCCCCTAATCCCTAGGCTACTACTACACGAGATAGTGGGGTGGGTAACGGGTTGACCCCGGGCCTTATTGGTACGGGGTCAGGGTAGGAGGCCTTCTCCAAGACGTCCTTCCCTCTTCTCTTCAGGGTACTCTGCTTCATAATATTCAATGTCTTCCAGATACTCCATTTTAGGGGGTTTATAGCCGGGTTGAGTAGATTTCTCTAACTCTTCCTTAAAGGCAGTTAGCACCTTATGCTGGATAAGCTCGCGGCATTTGGTGTTAACGGGATGTGCGGTGTCGGCGTAAAGTCTTACCTTTGCACCAGAGACCAGAAACCGCTTTTCCGCAAGCCTTACTCCACAGTCACTACAATACTGGGCCCGAAGGTGATTCTTTCCCCGGCACTTGGGACACCTATCAGCTAACTTTCGGCTGGGCATGGCCACAAAGGCCCCATTCTGGCCCTCAATTATCTTTAGGTCCCTCACTACGAAATCATTATCAATAGTAATACTACAAAAGGCCTGCAGGCGATTCTTGTTGGGTCCGGTGAGCTTCACTCTGACCTCTGTAATCTCCACGGTAGAACCCCCTTTTTAGTAGTGGGCGTATCGCAATACGCCCCTACGAGGCTGATGGGAAAATTTCCAGGTCTTCACCTCTTCTAAGGGTGTGGGCGAGCGACGTATACCTTGTCAAACCCCTTCCTTTTGAGCTCTCGTCTAGTCTCTTCAGCCTCCCTTCCAGTATTGAAAAGACTGTATATGCAAGAACCGCTCCCTGAGAGCAATACCCCACAGGGACGGTAACTTTCAAGCAGGGTTTTTATCTCTTGAAGCTTCGGATACAGGCCAAAGGCCACTACCTCTAATCTATTAAAGAGCAACTGCCCCAAAGACTTAGGATCTCCTGACTTAAGGACAGTGAGGAGGAGGCTAACATCTTTCCTGTCCTTTGTCAAGTCTATTTTCAGGTTCCGGTAAATGGTGGCGGTAGGAATCTTTATGTCTGGGTAGAGGAGGGTATAATAGAGGTCCTTTCCCGCCGTTAGGGGTGGGCCGACCCTTTCTCCCCTTCCGCTACAAAGGGCGGTCCCGCCCTGGATGAAGAAGGGGACATCGGAGCCCAGCCTTGCGGCCATTTCCATAAGCCTTTCCTTCCCAATACCAGTCTGCCACAAGGTGTCTAACCCCTTTAATACCGTAGCGGCGTCTGAACTCCCCCCACCAAGCCCGGCCCCTACGGGGATCCTCTTCTCCAGGCGTATTTTTAGGCCCCTGCTGATTCCGAGTTCTTCCTGGAAGAGTCTTGCGGCCTTCCATACCAGGTTGTCTTCGTTGCAGGGGATTTCTGTATCAGTGCAGTGGAGTTCTATGCCTTTGTCGCCAGCGGTGCTACCGCTTTCTTCTATTTCCAGTGTGTCCGCCAGGTCTATCTCCTGCATAACGGTCTCAATCTCATAATACCCGTCCGCCCTCTTGCCCAGGATTTCTAGAAAGAGGTTAATCTTGGCTGGGGACTGGAGACGGAGTTTCTTAGGGGTGGTGGACATTTTAGACATTAGACTTTAGACTATGGACTTTGGACTACAGACATTTAATTTCCTATTGTAAATTAATCTAAGGTCTAAAGTCAAAAGTCTATAGTCTAAAGAAGGCCAGTGTAGTATCACCGTAACTCCTTTTATCAAATAGACAGAGACTGCCCAAACTCTCTGGCAGTTCAACCTTATGGGTCCTATACCTTACCACTGCAATGGCATCATTCTCCAGGAGGGACTCTCCCCCACTACCCAAGGCAGATACCAGGTCAAAGATACCTTGTCCTTCCTCCGGTCTCTCCCACAGTGCGTAGGGGGGGTCAATAAAGACCAGTCCAAACCGCATCCCCTTTTTCTGGAGTTCGGGAAGGCACTTAAAGGCATCTCTCTTGAGTATAGTGCCTCTGGTAGCAAATCCCGTTAACTCAAGATTTTTTCTTAGGGCCTGTACGGCCCTGGCGTCTCTTTCAACAAACACACACTGTCTGGCCCCCCGGCTCAGGGCCTCAATGCCCAGTGCCCCAGTGCCCGCAAAGAGGTCTAGTACAATACTTCCTTCCACCACATCGGCCAGGATGTTAAAGACAGCCTCTCTTATCTTATCTTGGGCGGGCCTTACTTCAAGACCTGTGGGGCAGAAGAGTTGCCTACCCTTTGCCAGACCTCCGATGATACGCATGTCCTCAAATTATAGCAATGTAACCGCACAGGACAAGTAGGTGATGGACTATAGACTTTAGTCCGCCTGAGGCGGATGGACTTTTTTTAGTCCAAAGTCCAAAGTCTTTCCGCCTCAGGCGGATTAGTATTCTGAATTCTGACTGCTGACTTCTGTATTCTTTCCCTGACCCCTAGCTTACTTGACCCCCACTGGGGTCCATGATAAGATTACTTCCGTAGGGGCAGGTCCCGCCCAGAACATGGCGGATTTTCAACTTGCACCTACCTATTAATGAGGTAGACCAGGTGTCTAAATCAGGAAGGGTTGTTGCAGTCTGTATAAGTGAGAGGAAGGGCACCCAGAAGAAGGACGTTGGGGAGGTCCGTCTCATAGAAGACTACGGCATAGAAAAGGATGCCCATGCCGGCCCTGGCCATCGCCAGGTCAGCCTGCTGGCCCTTGAGAGCGCCGATACCATGCGGGCCAAGGGGCTTGATATAGACTCAGGGGATTTTGGGGAAAATATCGTTACGGAGGGCATCCATCTCAAGGATTTGCAACTGGGTACCAGATTAAAGGTCGGCAAAGAATCCCTCCTGGAGATTACACAGATAGGTAAAGAGTGTCATGACCGCTGTGCCATCTATTATAAGGCCGGTGACTGCATCATGCCACGGGAGGGTATCTTTGCCAGGGTACTCAAGGGCGGTACCATCCATGTTGGGGACAAAATAGAGATACTCTCCAATCTCGCACGTAGTCGCAGGCTTTAGCCTGCGAATCACTGGATTGTAAATGATAAAGGCGGCCATATTAACTATCAGCGATAAAGGGTCCCGCGGGGAGAGGGAAGACAAGAGCGGACAGGTCATAAAGGACATCCTCAAAGAGATAGGGGTTGAAGACCCCCTTTATGATATAGTGCCTGACGAGAGGGGACTTATCGTAAAGAAACTCAGGGAATGGAAGGACAGGGTAGACCTCGTCCTTACCACTGGAGGTACAGGTGTGGCCCCCAGAGACGTTACCCCGGAGGCAACCCGCGAGGTGATTGAAAAGGAACTACCCGGTTACGGGGAGGCCATGAGGATGGAGGGCTTTAAGATCACCCCGAGGGCCATTGGCTCCAGGGCACTGGCCGGTATCGCAGGGAGGTGTCTTATCGTCAACCTCCCGGGGAGTCCCAAGGGGGTAGAGGAATGTCTCAGGGTCATCCTTGAGGTCATACCCCACACCATAGAACTAATAAAGGGCGAGGGCGGGGAGTGTGCCCGGCCTAAACCCAGGGATTAGGGACTAGGGAGTAGGGGTTAGCAATCTTTTTTCTCTAACCTCTAGCCCCTTATTTTTCTTGAATGGCAAAAAACGGCTTTGTAACCTTCCAGGAAATCATACTGAGGCTCCAGAACTACTGGGGAAAGAGGGGCTGTATCCTCATGCAGCCCTACGATATTGAGGTGGGGGCGGGCACCTTTAACCCGGCCACCTTCCTCAAGGCCCTGGGGCCGGAACCCTGGAGGGCGGCCTATATAGAGCCTTCCAGGAGGCCCACGGACGGCCGTTACGGGGATAACCCCAACCGCCTCCAGCATTACTACCAATTCCAGGTCATCCTCAAACCTGCCCCTGACGATTCCCAGCAGGTCTATCTGGATAGCCTCAAAGAACTGGGCATTGACCTGGTGAGCCACGACGTCCGCTTCGTGGAGGACGACTGGGAGTCTCCCACCCTGGGCGCCACGGGGCTGGGGTGGGAGGTATGGCTTGATGGACTGGAAATCACCCAGTTCACCTACTTCCAGCAGGTAGGCGGGATAGAACTGGAACCCATATCCCTGGAACTCACCTACGGGCTGGAAAGGATAGCCATGTTTATACAGAAGAAGGATTCTGTATATGATTTGGTCTGGTCAGACAGCCTTACTTACGGCGACGTACACCACCGGGACGAGGTGGAATTCTCTACCTATAATTTCCAGGAGGCCGACGTCTCCATGCACCTCAGGCTCTTTGATATGTATGAGGCCGAATGTAAAAGGCTCCTGGAAAAAGAGCTAGTCCTCCCCGCCTACGATTACGTCCTCAAGTGCTCCCACACCTTTAACGTGCTTGATGCCCGCAAGGCGATAGGTGTGACCCAGCGGGTACGCTACATTGAAAGGGTAAGGAACCTTGCCAGGGCCTGTGCCGAGGGCTATCTGAAACTCAGAGAGAACCTGGGCTGGCCCATGCTGAAAAGGAGTAGCTAGTAGCAAGTAGCAAGT
>MHYW01000041.1 GCA_001828545.1 Planctomycetes bacterium RIFCSPHIGHO2_12_FULL_52_36 | reverse complement strand
CCGAGGCCGTAAACCGTCTCAGTAGGGAAGGCCACAATCTCCCCAGACCTCAGTGCCTCGGCCGCCTCCTGGAGGTAGTCCCGGTATCTGTCTTTGTCTTTTATATCCAGTAGTCTCGCATTCATTGTTTTTTCAACTAAAAGATTATACCAGTTCATAGGGCTAATATCAACCTGCACGGGGTAAGGTTTGACAAAAGGCGTGGAAACTGATAGACTCCGCGAGAACCAGGGACCAGGGGTTAGGGAGTAGGGAGTAGCAAGAAAAAAAGAATTCAGAATTCAGTAGTCAGAATCCAGAAGTTGAAAGTGGGTATTCTGAATTCCGAATTCTGTATTCCCCATTCTCTCCCCCCTGCTCCCTATAATAGAAATATGGCTTGCTTAAACAAGTATAAAATTTACGGTCTACTACTTACTGCCTACTGCCTACTGCTCACCGCCTGCTGTCCAATGGCCCTCGGGACGGTAGATACAGGCCCCATCGGTAGTGGCCCCACCACCGACGTGTTCCTCAACGTAGACGAGCTAAGGCCAGGGATGAAGGGATATGGCAAGACGGTCTTCTCCGGAGACAAAATAGAGGAGTTTGACGTAGAAATATTGGGGGTCCTGAAGAACTGGGAAACCAAGAACGACATGATACTGGTGAAGCTCTCGGGTGGGCCCCTGGAAAAGACAGGCGTCATTTCAGGGATGAGCGGCAGCCCGGTGTACGTGGAGGACAAGGTCATTGGCGCAGTCTCTTATGGATGGGGTTTTGCAAAGGAGGCCATAGCGGGGGTAACACCCATCAAGGAGATGCTAAGGGTGCTGGAGGTCGGGGAGGCAACTTCCGCCTCAGGCGGAACTGGCGACAAAAAGGAAGAGAAAGAACTTGCTTCCGCCCCAGGCAGATATATGCCCCCGGCAGTCTGGGAATCGCCCCTGGGACCGTATGAAATAGACGTAAGAGAGGCCCTGGCTCGGGAAGGGTGGTCATTCCCATCGGACCCGAGTAAACAGCCCATCCTGAGGATGGTACCAATAAAGACGCCTTTGATGGTGGGTGGCTTTGACCAGCGAGTCCTCAAGCAGATGTCGGAAGGGTTAGAGAGGTACGGCCTCTTCCCCGTGCAGGGAGGGGGGGGTACACCCCATGGCCCCGTACCGATGGGGGACGAGACAGCAGAAGTCCAAGGGGTTAACGGTTCAAAAGTTCAAATGGCCGGGCCTCTTACGGCAGAAGGTGGGCAGGCGGGGACACTCCAGATAGAGGCAGTAGAGATGGTACCAGGGGCGGCCATAGCCACCGTCCTGGCCAGGGGGGATATAAACGCCTCGGCCGTTGGTACCCTTACCTATCGCCTGGGGGACAGCATCCTGGCCTTTGGACACCCCTTCATCCAGGCAGGCAAGACCGATATACCCGTGGCTGGGGCCCATGTCCATGCCGTTATACCCATCCAGAGCACCTCGTTAAAACTTGCCAGTCCTACCAGAATCATAGGGAGGATATTCCAGGACAGTAAGGCGGCCCTGGCAGGCACCCTGGGCCAGTTTTCAGCCCTGATACCCTGCACCATAAAAGTAGCAGGTGACCAGAAGGTAGAATACAACTTTGAGGTGGTGAAGGACAGATTCCTGACACAGAATCTCTTCCAATGGGCCTCTGAGAGTGCCCTACTTGCCACAGAGAGGCAGGCCGGTGATAAGACCGTAAGGCTCTCCCTCTCCATAGAGATGGAAGGGCGGGATAGACCAGTAAAGGTAGAGAACATCTACTACGAACCCCATCCCACGTGGTTTCCGGTCTATCATATCACCCAGCCCATTGCCCTGATAATGAACAACCCGTTCCAGGAGGCGAGTATTAAGAGGATATCCCTGGAGGCTAAGGTCTCGGACGAAAGGAGACTGGCCTATATTGAGGATATAAAGGTAGAAACCAGAGAGGTAGGGCCGGGGGAAACGGTCCAGCTATTTGTGACTGTCAGACCCTTCGGCAAGGAACCTGTAGTAATAACCGTACCTCTTCAGATACCACTGGACGTGTCCCCGGGGAGTACTATAACGGTGGACGCCTGTAACGCAGATACCAGCCAGGCCCTGGAGCGCTCCAGGGCGCCAGAGAAATTCCTCCCAACAAGCCTGGAACACCTGATAAAAATACTTGAGGAGGCGGAACCCAATACCAACCTCATAGTAAGGGCTGTACTCCCAAAGAGGGGGATTACTTATAGAGGCAAGCCCCTACCCTCTCTACCCTCCTCCCTCCTCTCAATAATGTCCTTTCCCAACCAGGGCGGGATTGGCCGTCTCACGGAGGAGCTCGTCAGCAAGAGACCAGTGGACTGGATACTCCATGGCTCACAAAATTTTACGCTGACCGTAAAAGAGGGAGGCTAAACACCTTTGCCGAGAGTAACCCCGCCACCTGGAAAAGTAGACAACAGTAGACAGCATACAGCAGTAGCCGCAGGCTTAAGTTCGCCTCAGCGAATCTGCCTAAGGCACGACCTGCGGCTACCTGTCTACTGCCTACTGTCTACTCTCTTCTGGCTGGTGTCCCCTTGTAGTAATGAGTCAAGCGGCGTTAACACCCAACTCTGGACCCAGTCTGCCACCCTTTGGTCTGAGGCCGGCAAGAAAAATAATACCTCCGTTACGCCCAGAGGCATTACGCTCTCCCCCGAGGTGCTCCGCATAGATGGCATAACCGAACCTTATGTATGGACCCTGGCCAGGGACACGGTGTCGGGGGCACTCCTCACAAAGGGACAAATTTACGTAGGTACGGGAGACCCTGGTAGCGTGTATAAGCTGGACCCTCAGCATGGCAGACTCCAGCTACTATTCCGTTCCACGGAACTACACGTCCACACCCTGGCAATCTCCCCATCAGGGGAGATATATGCCGGCACCTCCCCGCAGGGGCACGTCTACCGTATCTCTCCACAAGGCGAGGCAAACCTATTCTGCGACCTCCCTGCCAATTATGTCTGGAAGCTGGTCTTTGACGGGAGGGGGAACCTCTATGCGGCCACCGGACCCGATGGAATTATCTACAAGATTTCCGCGGAGGGCGAGGCAGACGTATTTTTTGACTCCTCAGAGACACACCTGCTGGATTTAATAGTAGACAGGGAATCAAACCTTTATGCCTGCAGTGAACCCAATGGCCTTGTCTATAAGATAAATCCATCCGCCTCAGGCGGACAGGCCTTTATACTCTATGATGCTGAGGAGGGAGAGGTGCATTGCCTGGCCATGGATAGCCTTGGGCAACTATATGCAGGTACAGCCTCGGGGGCAAGACCCAGGGTCCCTATGGTTACCCCCCCACCAGTGCCACCCATCCTCAGACCCCCCTCTCCCATGGAACCTACCCCATCCCCAATCAGCTCTTACTCCTCCCTCCAGGAGCCTCCACTCCCCCCGCCCACCCCCCGGGCCACCCCTGAGGAAGGACTCAGGCCCAGAGAGGCCGAAAGGCCCGCAGTCCCCCCATACCTGCCAAAGATTACCAATTTCGTCTACAGGATTACCCCCAATGGCACCGTAAAAAAGGTATTAGAAGTCCCTCAGGCCCTCGTCTTTAGCCTGTCGGTAGACCACGGGGACAACGTCCTTGTAGGAACGGGCAGTGAGGCAAGGATCTATAAGCTGGATACCAGAGGAGAGACGTGCACCTTGTTAGATGCGGAGGAGACCCAGGTGTTATGCCTCTTGGGTGAGGAGGAGGGGGGGTTCTTCTATGGCACAGGCAACGCAGGACGGCTCTTTCTGGCCTCTAACACCTACTGCCGTGAGGGGAGCTTTGAATCTGAGGTATTTGATGCCAAATTTATCACCACGTGGGGGAACCTGTCCTGGGAAGGGAATACGCCTGAGGACACCAAACTGACCCTTTCTACCCGAACAGGCAATAGCAAGAAACCGGACAACACATGGAGTCCCTGGTCCGAAGAATACCAGGGATATGGACTAACCGCCGGGCCACCCTTGCATAAGATCCAGAGTCCAGCCTCCCGTTTTATACAGTACAGGGCAAGACTCGTCACCACAAGACCTCAGGAGGCGCCACTGCTCCAGAGGGTCTCCCTGGCCTACCTGCCCCAGAACCAGGCCCCGGACATCCTCTCTCTGTCAATCGGCCAGGCCCCATCGGTCAATCAGAGGGAAAGGTTCCCCAGACTTTCACCCCCCGCGAGGGGACAAGAACCAGGCACACCTGAGGAGGCATCTCGTGCGCCACGTCCCGGGATGGGCAACCGTGAGACAAAACATATTAACTGGAAGGCCACTGACCCCAACGGGGATTCCATGAGGTGCCAACTCTTTTACAAGGGGCGTAGCGAAAGGGATTGGAAACCCATGACCAGGGAGGAGATTAAGGGAGACTCCTTCTACTGGCAGACTACCAGGGTCCCGGATGGAGAATACCTGGTGAGACTGGTCGTGAGTGATGAACCTGACAACCCCTCGGACATAACCCTGAGCGCAGAAAAGGTCTCAGAACCCTTCCTCGTAGACAACACAAGGCCCTTGCTTATAGAGCCAAAGGCTGCGGCCTCCGCCTCAGGCGGACCAAATCCGCCTCAGGCGGAAAAGGCAATAGTCTCAGGCCTGGCCAGGGACGAACTCTCCAATATAACCAGGATAGAGTACTCCGTGGACGCAGGGGACTGGAAGGCCATCTTCCCCAGGGACACTATCTTTGATTCCAGGGAAGAGGACTTCCAATTCACCGTGGAGGGCCTATCCCCAGGGGAGCACACCATAATAATAAATGCCACTGACGCAGAGGGGAATATTGGGAGTGGCAAGGTATTGATAGAGTCAACTCAGTAACTGATGTTCGGACATGAGTTCGGACAATCCACCCCTTCTCTCCGCTCAAGGGCAGGCTTAGGCGGATAAACAGCATGCTGAGTAGGGGCGGGTTTCAAACCCGCCCCTACCTAAAAATCCCCCTCCCCTGGTGGGAGGGGGAAGGGGGAGGGTGGTTGTAAGCCAGTAGTCGGTAGACAGTAGTCAATAGCCAAGGTTGAATTTTTTTCCTGGCTACTTGCTTACTCACCCCCACCCTTCCCTCCCCCCTCAAGGGGGAGGGAAAAACAGCACCGGAACGGAAAAACTAGACTTTTGCAGAGGTCTCTATTGGATTAAACGGGCAGATTATAAAAAAGTTTTTGAAGGGTCTTCTGGGGGTGGTAAGGGGGCAAAGCCCCCTTACATTCTCCCTAGCCCCCAGTCCTTGGTTAGTACATGTCTCCGTAGCCGCCGTAACCACCGGGCATGGGTGGGGCGGCGGCGGGTCTCTTCTTCTCTGGTATCTGGCCCACCATGGCATCAGTGGTTAAGAGGAGTGTGGCCACACTGGCGGCGTTCTGCAGGGCTGACCTTACCACCTTGGTAGGGTCAATGATTCCCTCCTTCACCATGTCACAGTATCTATTGGCGCTGGCATCGTAGCCGAAGTTGCCCTCCCCTTCTTGTATCTTTTGTGCCACCACGGCTCCGTGTACGCCGGCATTATCGGCTATCTGGCGTGTCGGGGCCAGGAGGGCCCGGCGCAGTATGTCCACCCCCACGGCCTCATCCCCCTTGAGTTTCATTGTATCCAGGGCCGCCCTGGCCCTGAGGAGGGCCACGCCTCCACCAGGGAGTATGCCCTCTTCCACCGCGGCACGGGTAGAGTGCAGGGCGTCTTCCACCCTGGCCTTCTTCTCCTTCATCTCACTCTCCGTCGCAGCCCCCACCACTACCTGGGCTACACCCCCGGCCAGTTTTGCCAGCCTCTCCTCCAGTTTCTCCCTATCGTAGTCGCTGGTGGTGGTCTTTATCTCGGTCCTTAGCTGGTCAATGCGCCCCTTTATGGCCGCACTACTGCCAGCACCCTCAATGATAGTGGTATTGTCCTTGTCTATCACCACCTTCTTTGCCCTGCCGAGGTCTTTTAGCTTTAATGTCTCCAGGTCTATGCCCAGGTCCTCAAAGACTGCGGTGCCGCCGGTGAGTACGGCAATATCCTCTAGCATGGCCTTCCTGCGGTCTCCGTAGCCAGGGGCCTTTATAGCGGCACACTTCAGCACCCCCCTGAGTTTGTTTACCACCAACAGGGTCAGGGCCTCTCCTTCTACGTCCTCTGCAATTATTAGCAGGGGTTTGCCCTGCTGGGCCGCCTTCTCCAGTACGGGTATTATGCCCTTTGCCGTAGTTATCTTCTTCTCATGGATGAGGAGGTACGGTTCCTCCAGTACGGTCTGCATGGTCTGGGGGTTGGTGATAAAGTAGGGGGACAGGTATCCCTTGTCAAACTGGAGTCCCTCAATCCATTTCACCTCGGTCTGGAGGCTTTTACCCTCCTCCACCGTAATGACGCCGTCCTTGCCCACCTTTTCCATGGCATCGGCAATAATCTTTCCCACATCAGGGTCGTAATTAGAGGCCACGGTAGCCACCTGTTCTATCTCCTTGCGGCCCTTCACGGGTATGCTCATCTCCTTGAGTCGGCCTGCTATGACCTCTACGGCCTTGTCTATCCCCCTCTTGATGGCCATGGCATTTGTCCCGGCGATGACGTTCTTGAGACCCTCAAGGAAGATGGCCTCTGACAGGATGGTGGCCGTAGTGGTACCGTCCCCTGCTACGTCGCTGGTCTTGGCGGCAACGGCCTTCACCATCTGGGCGCCGATGTTCTCCAGGTGGTCTTCCAGCTCCACCTCCTTGGCTACTGTTACGCCGTCTTTGGTGATGGTGGGCGAGCCGAAGCTCTTTTGTATGATTACGTTTCTACCCCTGGGGCCGAGGGTTATCTTTACTGCGTCAGAGAGTTTCTTTACCCCGTTACGGATGGCCTCCCAGGCCTCCCTGTCGAATACAATTTTCTTTGCTGGCATTGTCTACCTCCTGTTGTGTTCTATTTATATCAAAACCATTGTGCAAACTCAATGCCAAATTACCAAGCGGGAGTTACTGGGTGGTTATATCTTAAGTATAGTAATTTTTGGACTTAAGTAGGGGCGTATTGCAATACGCCCCTAC
>MHYW01000040.1 GCA_001828545.1 Planctomycetes bacterium RIFCSPHIGHO2_12_FULL_52_36 | reverse complement strand
ATGGGGTGGTTACCGGAGGTGAAGCCCCTGGCCAGGTTTTGTGACGTGTTTCTGGAAGAGGGGGCCTTTAACCTGGCCCAGGCGGAGAGGATACTCGTCAGGGCCAGGGGACTGGGTATTGCCCTGAAGCTCCATGCGGGAGAGTTCAAAGACCTGGGAGGGGCGGGACTGGCCCTGCGATTAGGGGCGACCTCCGTTGACCACCTGGATTATGTCTCGGAGGAGGACATGGCAAAGATGGCCCAGAGGGGAAAAAAGGTTCAAGGGTTCAATCCGCCTAAGGCGGAAAAAGTTCAAAGGCTCAAGGGTTCAAAGGTTCAAGGTGTAACGGTGGCGGTGCTCCTGCCAGGAGTGCCTTTCTTCCTGGGAAGGGAGAGGTATGCCAGTGCAAGGGTGATGATAGACCTTGGGGTGCCAGTGGCCATTGGTACTGACTTTAATCCTGGGACGTGTCCCTCCCCGAATATGCAACTAATTATGACCCTGGCCTGTCTGGAGTTAGGTATGACCCCTGAAGAGGTCATAAGTGCCGCTACTATCAATGCGGCCCACGCCCTGGGCTATGCCCACAGGGTAGGCAGTCTGGAGGTAGGCAAGAGGGCCGACGTCTTGATTTTAGATGTACCTACTTATACCCGCCTGACTTACCAATTTGGTGTAAATCACGTGGAGACGGTGATAAAGACGGGGAAGGTGGTGGTGGAGGGCAAGAGGCAGATGTCTTATTTAGCTAAAATTTAGAGACATAGGGAGGATCTAAGATGCCAACTTGTAGACATTGCAATGGGAGTACGCGCTGTGTGTGTGCATCCTGCAGGGTAGGTAATATGGCGGGAAGGTGTAAGTCATGCAAGGGTATTGGATTGGTACCGCAGGAGAGGTAGCGCCAGGCTAATATAGTATTGCCTGGCGGACGGTTAAGGGTTTGTCCGTGATTTTTAACCCTTGACTTGCCACCAGGGCCGTGATAACATCCCCAGTTTGGAGGTTTTATAAACTAGGGGTTAGGGGCTAGGGATTAGGGGTTAGAGAAAGAAGATTGCTAGTCCCTATCCCCTAGTCCCTGGCCCTTGGGGTCTAAATGCGTAGCGACACGGTAAAGAAAGGGTTAGAGAGGGCTGCCGCCAGGTCCCTCCTTTATGCCACTGGTCTGGGCAAGGAGGACATGGCAAAGCCCTTTATAGGGGTAGCCAGCAGTTTCACGGAGCTTATCCCCGGCCATGTCCACATGCGGCGGCTGGAGTCAGCCATAGAGAAGGGTATATATGCGGCTGGCGGGGTGAGCTTCCTCTTTGGTGTACCAGGGATTTGCGATGGTATAGCAATGGGGCACCCTGGGATGCGTTATTCCCTGCCTTCCAGGGAGATAATTGCTGATGCCATTGAGTGCGTGGCTAATGCACACTGCCTGGACGGGCTGGTGCTCCTGACCAATTGCGACAAGATTACCCCCGGGATGCTCATGGCCCTTGCCAGGTTGAATATCCCTGGTGTGGTGGTAACGGCAGGGCCCATGCTGTGCGGCCATTACAGGGGCCGCAGGCTGTCCATGGTTGCGGATACCTTTGAGGCTGTGGGCAGGAGGCGTAAGGGAGAGATTACCCAGGAGGAGATGGACAAGCTGGAGATGGAGGCATGTCCAGGGGCAGGTTCCTGTCAGGGGCTTTATACGGCCAACACAATGGCCTGCCTGACGGAGGCCATGGGGATGTCCCTGCCAGGGTGTGCGGCGAGTCTGGCCGTCTCCGCAGAGAAGGACAGGATAGCCTTCAGGAGCGGACAGGTGTCAGTCAGGTTGGTGAAAGAGGGTATTAATTCCAGAAAGATAATGACCAGGGAGGCCTTTGAGAATGCCATTATAATGGACATGGCCCTGGGAGGTTCCACAAATACGTGCCTCCATATACCAGCTATAGCAAGGGAGGCAGGGATAGAGTTGGGGTTAGAGGTCTTTGACCGTATCAGTCGGAAGATACCTCACCTGGTAAGCCTGGTGCCAGGGGGGGAGTACTATCTGGAAGATTTCTATTATGCGGGAGGTGTCCCTGCGGCCATGAAGAGGCTTGAAGACGACCTCTTCAACTGCCTAACAATAAGTGGCAAAAAGATTAAGGACATAACAAAGGATGCAGAAGTAGCAGACCCGGCGGTGATAAAGAGTAAGGAGGAGGTCAAGGGGGAGGAAGGCGGGATAGCCATACTCTATGGCAACCTCGCCCCTCAAGGGGCGGTGGTAAAGCAGAGTGCAGTGGCTAAAGAGGCATTAAGGTTCAAAGGCACCGCCAGGGTATTTGACCATGAAGAAGGGGCCATGAAGGCCATAATGGATAAAGACATAAGGCCAGGCAGTGTGGTGGTAATACGATATGAAGGGCCCCAGGGAGGGCCAGGGATGAGGGAGATGCTCTCTCCCACGGCGGCCCTGGCAGGTATGGGCATGGATACCTCTGTGGCCTTGATTACCGACGGTCGCTTTTCGGGGGGTACGCGCGGCCCATGTATAGGGCACGTCAGCCCCGAGGCCGTAGTGGGCGGACTTATATCCCTGGTGGAGGAAGGGGATGAGATAGTGATAGACATCCCCGCTCGCCGGCTGGAACTGAACGTCCCTGAAAATATCCTGAAGAGACGCCGGGAGGGGTGGAAGCCCATCAGGCCCGAGGTAAACGGGTATCTGGCCAGGTATGCAAGATTGGTAGGCTCTGCCCATAGGGGAGCGGTGCTGGAGGCCAATCATTACCCGGTGGTGTAATTGGTAACACTAGAGATTTTGGTTCTCTTATTGGAGGTTCGAGTCCTCCCCGGGTAGCCACCTAATCCACCGAATGTAGGGGCAGGGTTTACCCCCGCCCAAAGGGAGAAGCAAAAAAGGTAATTGGGTAAAAATGGAAATAACAAGGAAGCGTGCAGAAACCAGGTTATGAACGGACGGCGGTGATACTAGCCGCTGGGAAGGGCACCCGCATGAATTCTCCCTATCCCAAGGTGCTTTTCAAACTCTGCGGCAGGCCCCTCCTGGAATGGGTGGTAAAGGCGGTCAGGGGGGCAGGGGTAGGAAGGGTGATAGTAGTGGTGGGGAGTTATAAGGAGGAGGTGGTAGAGGCAGTGGAGGGGTTGGACGTTGAGTGGGTGGAGCAGTCCCAACAGCTTGGGACGGGCCATGCCCTAAAAGTAGCCAGTCCACTGCTACGGGGGAGCGAGGGAGACGTACTCGTGCTCTATGGGGACACGCCACTGGTGAGGGCCGAGACCTTAAGGGAGTTATTCAGGCTCCACGGTGAGACGCAGGCAGAGGTCACCTTGCTAACTATCTGTCCCGAGGACCCCACAGGGTATGGGAGGGTAATCAGGGACAGGGAGGGGCGCGTGACAAAGATAGTAGAAGAGGTGGACCTAACGGGAGAGGAAAGGCAGGCAAGAGAGGTAAACGCCGGTATATATTGCTTTAAGGCAGATCCCCTCTCAAGGGTACTGGAAGGGCTTACCCCGGATAATAAGAAGGGGGAGTACTACTTGACTCAGGTGGTGGAACTACTTAACGGTAGGGGTGGGAGGGTAGAGACCATGCCCATAGCTAACGCCAGGGAACTCCTTGGAGTAAACTCCCAGGCTGATTTGGCCAGGCTTTCACAGATAGCCTGTGAAGAGACCTTGAGACGTATTATGGACAGTGGAGTCACGGTGATAGCCCCTTCCAGCACGTTCGTAGAAGAGGGGGCGGAGATAGGAGTGGGTACAGTTTTATATCCCTTTACCTATATCAGTAAAGGGACGGTAGTCGGCAAGGGGTGCCGTGTAGGGCCCTTTGTGTATCTGAAGGAAGGCACCATGCTTGGGGATGGTGCCGAGATAGGTCCAAATCTCTAAGAGTCTTTTTAATATTAAGAGAGTGAAGATATGGATTCCAAGATGCTTGTAGACGGGCTAGACAGTCTGAAGATTTTCACCGGGAATTCTAATTCCGCCCTGGCCCAGAAGATTTGCAACTACTTAGACATACCCCTGGGGGATGCCTATCTCGGGCGGTTCCCTGACGGGGAGATAGACGTGAAAGTAAACGAGGATATAAGGGGCGCAGACGTCTTTCTGGTCCAATCGGTGTGTCCTCCCGTAAACGAGAACCTGATGGAGTTGCTCATACTGATTGACTGTATAAAGAGGGCCTCTGCGGCAAGGATTACGGCGGTTATCCCTTATTACGGATATGCCAGGAAAGACCGTAAGGATGAGGGCAGGGTACCCATTACTGCCAAACTGGTGGCCAATCTCATCACTAAGGCAGGGGTGGACAGGGTGCTGGCCATGGACCTCCATGCGGCACAGATTCAGGGCTTCTTTGACCTCCCCGTAGACCACATCTATGCCTTCCCCGTGCTGGCTAACTACTACAAGGAATTAGAGATACCTGACGCAGTGGTAGTCTCCCCGGACGTGGGAGGGATAAAGATTGCCAAGGCCTATTCTAAGAAATTGAACATAAGGATGGCCGTGGTAGATAAGAGGAGGATAGGACCAGAGGAGACGGAGATAGGGTTCGTCATTGGGGAGGTGGAAGGGAAGAACGTAATCATGATAGATGACATAATAGCCACAGGAGGTTCCATAGCACAGGCCGCCAGGGTGCTCAGGGATAAGGGTGCTAAGGACATTTATGTGGGTACTACCCATGCGATCCTGTGTGGTTCTGCGGCAGAAAAGTTGGCCGCGGCCCCGATAAAGGAGATAGCCATTACGGACACCGTTCCCCTGAACGACAGGGCCAAATCCCTGGGTAAGAAGATAAAGGTGTTGACCATAGCGGAACTCCTGGGCGAGGCCATCAGGAGGATTCACACAAACCAGTCTGTCAGTGCACTTTTTGTCTAGAGGGAGAGAGGGATGGCAAGTAACGTATTAACGGTAGAAACAAGGGACCTTTTGGGTTCCAGGGGTTCCAGGAGGTTAAGGCGGACTGGAAAGGTCCCGGTGGTCTTGTATGGGTTGAGGAAGGACAATATTGTCCTCTTAACGGCGGAAAAGGCACTGAAGGAGGTGCTGAAGTCTGGGGCAAGGATAGTCAGCCTCCGTTGGGATAACCAGGAGGAGATGGCCCTATTAAAAGATTTACAATACGATGCCATGGGCAGGGAGATACTCCACGCAGACTTTGTACGCATTGCCATGGACAAGCGTATAGAGTTGAGGGTACACCTGGAGTTGAAAGGCACCCCCGTTGGTGTGACGGAAGGAGGGGTCCTGGAACAGACCTTAAGGGAAGTACTTGTGGAGTGTCTACCCACCGCCATTCCAGATAAATTATTTGCAGACGTCTCCGGGTTAAAGGTGGGAGACTCCCTTACCTTAAAGGGTGTTTCACTCCCTTCCGGGGTGAAGCTTGCCCATGAGCACCTGGACATCCCTGTGGCCATAGTGAGGAAGCCAGTGGAAGAGGCGGCTAAACCTGCCGTGGAAGGGGAGGAGGCCGCAAAGGAGCCCGAAGTAATTACCAGGAAACCTAAGGAAGAAGAGGAGGCAGAAGAAGAGAAGTAAGCAGTATGAAGTAAGCAGTAAGCAGAAGGTACTTTCGCCTGCCTACTGTCTACTGTCTACTGTCTACTGCCTACTGCCCTATGAAGATAGTGGTGGGTCTTGGGAATCCAGGTCCTAAGTATAGCAGGACCAGGCACAATATGGGTTTTATGGTAGTGGATAGATTGGCGGAGAGTCTAGGGGTAAAGGTGGAGAGTAAGAGGTTCCATGCCCTGGTGGGCGAGAAGGTAATAGATGGAGAGACCGTCCTTTTGGTAAAACCTCTTACCTATGTCAATGAGAGTGGCCGTACGGTGAGGGAACTCCAGAAAAACTACTCTTGTCCTGTGGACTCAATAATGGTAATCTGTGATGACCTGAACCTACCACTGGGCAAGTTGAGGATAAGGAGAAGAGGTTCCAGTGGTGGACATAATGGGCTGGAGTCCATTATGTCTTGTCTGGAAAGCAAGGACTTCCCCCGCCTGAGGGTAGGCATTGGCCACCCCCTCCATGGGGAGGCCAGGGAATACGTCCTCTCCCCCTTTCTAAAGGAGGAGAAGGAGGAACTGGAGGGTGCATTAGAGAGGGTCAACGAGGCCCTGCTGGATTGGATAAGAGGGGGAGTAGAGGAGTGCATGAAGAGGTTTAACTAGCGGCCAAAGCGAAGGGCCTGTCTTCTATCAAAGCAAAGGATTAGAATGGCACCAGGAGGAGTAAATAGCTTGAGAACCTATGAGGCGATGTTTCTCATTGATAATAACGTGGCCAGCAATGACTGGGACGGTGTGGTAAAACGCGTACAGGAAGTCATTCAAAAAGGTGGGGCCAAGGTATTAAGTACGGAAAAATGGGCAGAGAGGAAGCTGGCCTATAAAATAGGCCCCCACAAGAGAGGCACCTATATGCTGGTATATTTTGAGGCACCAATGGGGTCTATTGTCTCCATACGGAGGGAGTGTCAACTCTCTGAGATTATCGTCAGGAATCTTATACTGAAGGTGGAAAAGAAGCCGGAACTACCCGTTGTGGGACAGCCCCCTGGTCCTCTAGCAGTAACTACCTAGAAATAAGGTTTAAAGGGAGGGTTGAAAGACTATGGCTAGCCTGAACAAGGTATTCTTGATGGGTAATCTGACTCGTGACCCTGAGCTACGCTACACCCCCCAGGGGACGGCCGTAGTGGCCTTCGGTATGGCTATGAACAGGAAGTGGACCAGTCCCACTGGGGAAGCCAAGGAAGAGGTCTGCTTTGTAGACGTGAGTATGTTTGGCCGCCGGGCAGAGGTCATAAGCGAATATTTCTCTAAAGGCAACCCTATATTTGTAGAGGGCAGGCTTCAGTTTCAACAGTGGGAGTCCAAGGAAGGGCAGAAACGGAATGCCCTGAAGGTCGTAGCTGATAATTTTGAGTTTGTGGGGGCCACAAAGAAACGTCCCCCTGAGACAGGAGTGGAACCAACCACTCCCCGAAAACCAGACATCAGCGAGGAGGAGATACCCTTTTAAGCCATGCGAGAAAGAAGAGATGACACGATAAAGAGGTTTTCAAAATTCAATAAAAAATGCCGCTTCTGCAGGA
>MHYW01000039.1 GCA_001828545.1 Planctomycetes bacterium RIFCSPHIGHO2_12_FULL_52_36 | reverse complement strand
TGGCGAGGGTCCTGGGCCAGGAGGCCAGCCTTGCAGACGAGGAGACCATCCGTACCCTGACTGGGGCACCTGTGGGATTTACGGGACCAGTGGGCCTGCCCGTAAAGATTATTGCTGACCAGGCCGTAACCGTCTCAAAAAACTTTGTAACCGGGGCGAACAGACAGGATACCCACCTACTCAACGTCAACCCGGGCAGAGATTTCCAGATACACAAGGTGGGCAATATAAGATACGTTACGGAAGGGGACCGTTGCCCAAAGTGTGGAAATGAGTTGGAGTTATCTCACGGGATTGAGGTAGGACACGTTTTTAAACTGGGCACTAAATACAGTCAGGTCCTCGGGGCCAAATTCCTTGACCCGCAGGGCAAAGAGAGACCCGTCGTCATGGGCTGTTATGGTATCGGCATAAACCGTATTATTGCCGCCTTGATAGAGTGCTCACACGATGATGGAGGAATTATATGGCCCCCCAGTATAGCCCCTTACAAGACACTGGTCCTGCCCTTGAACGTGAAGGAGACGGCTATCCTGAATACATCTGAATCCCTCCACAAACAACTGGAAGAGGCAGGTATAGATACATTGCTGGATGATAGAGACCTCAGACCAGGGGTAAAGTTTAAGGACGCCGACCTCATAGGCATACCCCTTCGCATCGTCCTGGGGAAGAAATTTACGGAGGAAGGACGGGTGGAGCTCCAGGAGAGGAAGGGGGGTGACCCAGTCCTGCTGCCCCTTGAGGCCATCCTCCCAGAGATTAAGAAACGGCTGGGGCTAACCCCCTAGGGGTCCTCCATTGGGCAAGGTCCATCCCCCTACTCAGGTCAATCTCATCATAGGGATGCTTTCTAACGTAACAGGCCGCTTTGAAACGGCTGGAAATAGATTGGAAAAGAAATTTGGCCCCATAGAATTGAGAAGCCCAATCCTCCCCTTCAACTATACCGACTATTACGAAAAAGAGATGGGAAAGGACGTAAAGAGACAGTTCCTCAGCTTCCAGAAACTCATAGACCCAGGGGACCTGGCAGATATAAAACTATTTACCAATAAACTGGAGGAGAGTTGTAGGGACAGGTCCGCCTCAGGCGGATACCGCCCCATCAACCTTGACCCCGGATACCTGGCCAGCAGTAAACTGATACTGGCCAGCACTAAAGACTATTCCCATAGGATATACCTCAAGAAGGGCATATATGCAGAGGTCACATTGAGGTACTCCAGAGGGGCCTTTGAGCCACTCCCCTGGACCTTTCCCGATTATCGCAGTAAAGGATACATAGATTTCTTTACGGAGACAAGGACCCTTTACATGAGAAAACTTAGGGGCCAATCGGCCTCAGATGGAAACACGGAGGAAATACCATAATGCAGAATACATTAGTAATCCTTAAGCCGGACGCCATACAGCGAAGGCTCATCGGTAAAATTATTACCAGGTTTGAGGAAAAGGGCCTCCAGATAATGGGTCTCAAACTGATGCGGATGACAGAAGAACTGGCCAGACGTAACTACGTCCAGCACAAGGGCAGAGACTTCTATGAGCCACTTGTAAGACATATGACCTCTAGCCCCGTAATAGTACTGGTGCTCAGGGGAAAAGAGGTTATAGAAACCACCAGAAAGATGGCAGGCTTCACCTTTGGTACAAAGGCCGAGCCAGGGACCATCCGTGGTGACTATGCCATCTCTAACCGTTTTAACCTGATACACGTCTCTGATTCACTGGAGACAGCGGAGAGAGAGATATCCATATTCTTTAAAAAAGAAGAACTCCTGGAATATGAAAACGTGGACACCCCCTGGGTCTATGACCTCTCGCAGGGTACGGTAGTGTAGGAAGTAGAAACATAAAGTTGGAAATTGGAAATTTCAAATTTAATCCGCCTCAGGCGGACCAATTTTCAATCCTGTGTGTTTCTGTTCCCTGTTCCCTGTTCCCTGTCCCCTGTCCCCTGTCCCTTACGCAGGCTAAAGCCTGCGGCTACATAACCTGTCCCCTGTCCTCTGTCCCCTGATCCCTAGTTTTGGGGGTGCAAGAAACTCCCTTTACCGCAAGGAGAATATTGCACCTTCATGGCTTACAAATAATTCCTTTGTCCTTGCCTGCCTTATATTTATAAAATTGTTGGTTTTTGGCATAGAAATTGTTATGATTGGGGTTGAAGGAGTTCCTAAAAAAAGGTACAAGGCTTAACCTGGCATAAATACTATGAAGAATACCATGAGGAATATAACGAAATCTATACCGTTACTCTGTTCTATGGCCAATCTTGGGTGTGGCTTCGGTGTGGTTATGTGCGTTGTAAATGGGAGGTACGACCTCGCCCCCTGGCTAATTATCGTGGCTATGCTCTTTGATGCCTACGATGGAAGACTCGCCCGCTATTTTAATGCCTCCAGCCTGTTAGGTTGTGAATTAGACTCCCTCTGCGACGTCATCACCTTTGGTATTGCCCCTGCCACGCTCATTGGAGGCATGCTCCAGCACAATTCGCCCCTGTTAGGCTGGTTACTGGGTTTCTTGTTCGTCTCCTCAGCCGTATACCGCCTGGCCAGGTTCAATGCCATGGCAGTAGAAGGGGGAGATTCTAAACAATATTTCACTGGATTACCTACCACCGGGGCGGGTGGGATGATAGCGGCACTTGTTATACTCCACCAATATCTAATCCTTCACTCCTGTACCAGTATCATACCGCAAGTGCTCCCAATAGTGGCAGTAATCCTCTCTATACTGATGGTTACCAGGATTAAGTTCCCAAATTCCATGGTGGCCGTTGCAGACAAACTAGACTCGCCCATCTACGTTGTACTCGTGGTTATTGGCACGGTTATTTTTGCCTTAATACCGCAGGTACTACCCACCGTACTATTCTCCGGGTACATCATCTCGGCCCTCATTGGTATCCTGAAGGAAAAGCGGGCCCTCAGGGCCCATAAACTTTAAGAATCAGCATACTCCCCCGTGCTCGTATCACTAAGTGACCTTCATCTGCAGGATATAGAATCGCAAGACCCAGACACCCGCTCCGACCAGAACGTCCACCACAAGGCCTTCATAGACTTCCTCCAGTGGATATCAGAGGAGTATCTAGACAAGTGCAAAGATAAGACAGAGATAAAAGAGATAAAGATAGTCCTCAATGGCGATATAATTGATTTCCTCCGCACCGAACGCTGGTTCAATACACCAAAACGCCCTTACGAAGACCATCACGAAAAATCTATCTCCTGGGAAGACCCCACTAAGTTCCCTGAACTAGACAAAAAAGGGGCAGATACTGTACTGCTTGACGTCTTTAAAGCGGTAACTGGGGTAAAGTATAAAGAAGAGGACTTTAAAAAACCAGATGACATACTAAACATTAAGACCATCAAGGCCCTCGCTGCACTCCGCAGGTTCAAGAGAGAGGTTAATGGTGAGGGTAAACCATACCCTTGCGAACAATTCGAAGAATTTGATAAAGAATACACAAAAAAACTAGCTGACTGGGTAAAAAAACTGAGAGAAAAGAAGGCAAATATTCAATACCTTTTCATCCCAGGCAACCACGACCGCCTGGTAAATGTCTCCAGCCGGCTTAACGCCTCCTTCAGGGAATTCTTCCTCATAAAAAACTCCCAGGGAACCTTTTCCCCAGAAAGATTTCCATGGGAACTCCACATGGAAGACTACAAGGTCTTCCTCAGACACGGCCATGTCTACGACTGGACCAACGGAGAGGAAAACCTGGTCTTCCAGAGAAAAGACGCCAGGAGGATTGACTACTCTTTCGTATGGCAAAAGGGTATCTACAAAGACTACAAGGATAGCAAACTCTACTACAATACCCCAATCGGTGACCTGATAACCATAGACCTTATAAGCTACATGCCCTGGTTCTTTATAAATGAGTACTATAAGAAAAGGAAAAACCCTAATGACCTTATCCTTGCCTGCAAGAGGCTAAGGGAAATAGATGACATCAGACCTACGCTCGCCGTCCTCCCCTGGCTATATGAACTTACTAAAAAACCCGGTATCAAACTCAGCTGGGAGGATATAGAAGAAACAGTGAATAGTGCCCTGGACAACACCTTCTTCAGAGATGAAGGAACAGCACAGGGCGAGTTCTTTCGTAGGTGGGATTCCGCCCATGACCGCCTCTTTTTTGATAAGTCAGACATCTTTGAAAACGGTATGCCCTGGGCAAGAAAGCTCCTCAAAGCCCCCAGCAGGCTATTTGAAAAAGTCTACTCCCTCACAGAAAAGTACATGGCAGGAGGGAAGGAAAACCCTGTACCAGAGTTGATTAGAAAATACAACAAAAGACACAAACATCCCTTTATGAACTCCCCTCAAGACTACTATATTGCCGGCCACATCCACTCCTCCTCCACCCATTTCCTTGAGGAGAAAAAAGTCTACCACTGCACTGGCGCCTGGCGAACCATCCACTCCAGGTGTCTCTATAAACCAGAATTCAAAAAAATAAAGAGCATGAACTTCATCTACTTCTTCCGCCCCGGCGAACGAAAGGACGTTGGTGGCAAAGTTTATATTTGGAGAGGACTCCTGGAGGAGGAAGCGTAAGGCCTACAACGGTCGTGGCTCAGTTCAGCTGGCCACGGGGGCCGCAGTAAACATTGATTCCATAATCCTTTGATGCTGTATAATTAACTGGCGGGCATTCCTTTCCACCTCCTCTACCGGTATAGATAACCTGGCCGCACCACTCTCCATAGCGGCCTTGGCCACCGCAGAGGCAACCTTTGGACCTACCTCCGGGTCTGTGGCCTTTGGTACTATAGAGTTTTCGTCCAATCCCCTCTCCTCGGCCAGCTTGGCTATTGTATAGGCCGCCGCCAGCATCATCTGGACGTTTATCTTCCTAGCCCTGACGTCTAGCGCCCCCCTGAATACCCCTGGGAAACCGAGGACGTTATTAATCTGATTCGGATAATCGCTCCTCCCGCTGGCCACAATCCTTGCCCCACCCGCCTTCGCCTCTTCAGGTGAAATCTCTGGGATTGGATTGGCCAGGCTGAAGACGATGGCATCCTTAGCCATTCTACTAATGGCCTCCCTTTTTATCCATGGGCCGGGCCGTGTGGCAGTAATGAAGACGTCTGCCCCTTCCAGGGCCTCGTTCAGACCACCCATCTTCCTCTTCGGGTTGGTCTGCCTTGCTATCTCCTCGGTCCAACGGTTCATACCCTCCTTACGCCCCTCATAGATGATGCCCCCCGTGTTAAGGGCCAGTATATTCTCCCCCTTCACTCCGCCCATAATAAGAAAACGCAGGATGGCCATACCCCCCGCACCAGCACCTCCCACCGTTACCCTAACATCCCCAGGCCTCTTCCCAACCACCTTCAGGGCGTTGATGACCCCTGCCAGGACTACCAGCCCCGTACCATGGTGGTCATCGTGCCAGTAAGGTATCTCCAGGGATTGCTGGAGCCTATCCGTAATCTGAAAGCACTTGGGTTTCTCCACGTCCTCCAGATTGATACCCCCAAAGGAGGGTTCCAGGGCCTCCACAATGTCTGCCAATCTCTCAGGGTCTTTAGTCTTCAGACATAAGGCCACGGCGTCCACCCCTCCAAAGAGTTTAAAGAGCAGGGCCTTACCCTCCATCACAGGCATGGCGGCCTCAGGGCCGATGTCCCCCAACCCCAGCACCCTTGTACCATCGCTCACCACCGCCACCATGTTCCCCCTGTTGGTGTACTCAAAGACGGAATCCTTATCCTTATGCACCTGACCTGAGACGGCGGCCACTCCAGGGGTGTAATATATGGCAAGGTCTCCGTACTCCTTGAAAGGGACCTTGCTCACCACCTGTATCTTTCCCCTGTAGCGTCGGTGAAGGTCTAATGCCTTCTTATAGAGTTCTTCTGTGGTCATTAGCCAATTCCTTTTATCGTTCCGTAGGGACAGGGCTTTAGCCCTGTCCTCCACCGTAAGGACAGACCTAAAGGTCTGTCCCTACTCCTGCTCGCAGGCTAAAGCCTGCGGCTACTGTCCACTATTTCCCCCCATTGCCAGGAACAAGACCCTTTCGGGAGTGGCCTCCTGGCCGGGAGTGGCCCCGCCACCCTTGCGTAACTCCCCTGTTATCCTGCCGCCATGCATTACCACCATCCTGTCGCTGTGGTCTATTACCTCCTGGAGTTCGGAGGATATAAGGAGGATGGCGGCGCCCTTATCGGCCAGGGCCCTTATGAGGCCATGCACCTCTGCCTTGGCGCCCACGTCAATCCCACGGGTAGGTTCATCAAAAATAAGTACCCTTGCCCCCCTGAGGAGCCACTTGGCCAGGACTACCTTCTGCTGGTTGCCGCCACTCAGATTTCTTACCTGCTGTTCAAGGCCCGTGGTCTTTACCCGCAGGCTTTCCACCATCTCACCGGCAGCCACTCTCTCCCTCCTGCCATTAACAAAACCAAACCTGGAGAACCTGGGAAGGCTGGCAAGGCTGATGTTCTCCCTCACGGCCATCCCAAGTACCAAACCCAGCCTCTTTCTATCCTCAGGGACTAGCACTACCCCCATCCTTATGGCCTCCGCAGGGGATTGGAGACGCACAGGACGTCCCCCTATGACCACTTTCCCTTTATCTATCCTGTCCAATCCATACAGGGCCCTTGCCAGCTCTGTCTTCCCGGCCCCCACCAGACCAGCAACCCCTAATATCTCCCCCTCCATAACGGTGAGATTAATATCTTCCAGGACACCCCCCCTAGTCAGCCCTTCTACCCGTAATGCCTCTTTGGACGGGAGTGGCCCTGCCACCCCGGGAGGCACCTCCCTCCTGGGGACTGCACCTTCCAGGGCCTTCCCCAGCATCATCTCTACGAGCCTCTCTCTCGTAACCCCCTGGAGACTGCAAGTCTCTACCAGACGCCCATCTCTGAGGACGGTAACCCTGTCGGCAATCTCAAATATCTCCTCCAGACGATGGGAGATGTAGACTATCCCCTTACCCTCGGCCTTCAGGAGGCGTA
>MHYW01000038.1:477-10887 GCA_001828545.1 Planctomycetes bacterium RIFCSPHIGHO2_12_FULL_52_36 | reverse complement strand
TACGTCTATAACCACGGCCAGACCGACCAGGTCTTCCAGGGGTATCTTGTCTACGGTGGGTTGGTTGGGCTCAAAGTGGGCCGGGGCATCCATGTGAGTGCCCAGGTGTTCCGGGGTAGAATATCCACCGGAATAGACCCTGTCCTTTTCCAGTGAGGCAAGGACCTCGTGTTTGAAGGAGTTGTAAGACTCCCCAGGCCAGAAGGCATTCTTTGAGTTGAGGGGGTAGGTGAGGTCTATTACCCGACCCTTCCCCTCGGAGAGGGCGTCTAGTAATCCCTGGGCGTGCAATGTAGAGGCCATTAGGAAGAAGATGAGGTTTAGTAAGAAGATATAGCTCATAACAGCAATCAGCAGTCGGCAATCAGCAGTCAGCAGGTCAGCAGTCAGCTTGCTGATAGCTGATTGCTGATTCCTGATAGCTGATAACTGATTGCTGACTTTTACCGGCAGTCCCAGAAGCTCCAGGGACCCCAGTCTATCACCCGTTTTCCGTCAGGGAGATAGAACAGCGTCCCCGTACGGGTACGGAAGCACTTGAGGAACTCCGTGGTGCGGGTCTGCATCTGGCTGACGGTCCTGCGGTCATAATACTCCACCTGACCCCAGAGGTAAGGGGTCCTCTGGTCTCCCACCAGTTCCTGCACTTCCAGTTCGTTGGCAAAGACGTTACCCTTGTCCAGTTTATCCTTTTCTACCAGCACCTTATAGGTGTAGGTATCAGTTACTACCACCTCTGAGAGTTCAGGCCCCTGGATTTTGTGCGGCTCGGCCTTTTCTCTGGGGATATTGAACACGTCTATGTGCTGGGCCGTTGTGGAGCCACCTATAACAAAGCCCAGGGCCACCAGCATCAGGGCAAATGCACCGTAGAATAAGTTTTTCCTCACTCCTCTCCCTCCCTTCTAAAACTAGGGGCTAGGGACTAGGGATTAGGGAAAAAGATTGCTGGCCCCTAACCCCTGACCCCTAATCCCTGAATTAAGGAAGATACCAGGCAGGACTGGTTATGTCAATATTGAGATTTTGGGGGAGTTTTCAAAACAGATTGCAGGGTGCGGAATGTTCTAAATGCGGATTGCAGACTTCGGAATGTGGAGTTAAATTCCGCACTACCGCTTTATCCTTGAAAAGAGACCAGGAGTGTAGTATAAGGACAGGTCAAATCATAGCAAATGGCCTTTCATACACAATCCGCCTCAGACGGATTAGAAGACAATATTAACTCCTCGGAGGCAGTCATTATGAAGACATTAACTAGAATCACAAACCATAGGCTGGCGGTAACTGCGGGCTTAATATTTGCCCTGGGTCTCTGTTCACCCCTGGGTGTGGGCTGTGCCTCCAACAAACCTACCAAGCCCTCGGGTTTTTTGAAGGATTATTCTGGCATGAATCCAGTCCCAGAAGACCCATCAATGCTGTACGGTGAGAGGCCAGACGTTAATTGGAAGAAGTACACCAGGCTGATGATTGACCCCGTAGTGGTCTACCGTGCCCCGAAGGCGAAGAAGGCGGCTAACCCCGAAGAACTCCAGAAACTGGCAGACTACTTCCGCAACGAGGCCGTTGCTACGTTGAAGGATGCCTACCCTGTGGTGGACAAACCCGCCCCGGACGTTATGCGCATCCGTGCGGCCATTACCGACCTGGATTCAGCCAACCCATGGCTAAACCTCGCCGCTACTGCGGCTATTATGATGCCGGTAGACACGGGCGGGGCCGCCATGGAGGCAGAATTCATGGACTCCATGACCGGGGAGCGGCTGGCGGCCGTAGTGGACAGGAAGGGAGGCTCTCCCCTTACCCTGGGCGGCTTCATGGGGTCTTACGGCCAATGGGACCATGCGAAGGCCGCCTTTAAGGACTGGATTAAGCTGTTAAAGGAGTCCCTGGACGAGGTGCACGGTAGAAAGTAAGTAGACAGCAGACAGTAGTCAGCTATCAGGAATCAGCAATCAGCAATTTTTGTAGGGGCGGGGTTACCCCGCCCCTACTGACTGCTGACCTGCTGACTGTCTACTCCGCCGTTCAGGGCAGGGGCAAGCCCTGCCCCTACACTGCCTACTTTCCCCTCAGGTGGACTAGCCACCCCGCATTCCCCCCCCCTACAAATGTTGCCTTTTACTGCATCTGCCTTTATATTTAATATTAGGTGCATCAGTCTTTGCGGATGTAATAGAAGGAGAAAGTGTTATGAAGCTCGTACTCAAGCGAATAGAAGGAATGGGCCTTAGAGTGGCGTTGTTCCTGCTGCTCTTTTCTGGCCTATTGATGCTACCGGGAAGTAACATAGTGGTGGCTGGTCTTGAGTGCTGTGGTGTCCCCGAGGTGTATGCGGAGGATGCCTCTGCCAAGGCCCCTGCGTTTATAGAGGCAGTGCCCACAGGTTTAAGTGCTGGAGTTGGGGAGGTTCAGACCGTTTATGTAACCGTTCTGGACAGAGACAAGAAACCCGTACCAAACGTCCTGGTTACGGCCTCAAGCGATACCCCCAATCGTGCCTCTGTAGAGCCTGAGGAGGTCAAGACAGACGAGGACGGCAAGGCCGTATTTACCGTGAAGGGAGTGGCCTACTTCTCAGGGAGCAGGGCCATTATCACCTTCAAGGCCGGGGATGCGGTGGGGACAGTAGAGACAGCCCAGCAATACCTTTGAATCCTGGTAGTAGTAGTGTTGGGGCAGACACGTAGGTCTGCCCCTACATTCTTACAACTCCTTTTTCTTTGAATCCCTCTTTTTGATCCGTCTGAGGCGGAAAACGATTGCTTACTTCAAGGTGGGGCTTTCTTATTGCAGGATAGGGGTCAGAGGCCAGGTAAAGAATACAGTAGTCTGAATTCAGAATACTAATCCGCCTGAGGCGGAAAGACTTTGGACTTTAGACTGCGGATTTTTTATAGTCCAATCAATTCAATCTAGACGGCCGCCAAAGCGGGTATAAACCCTGAACTCCCCCCTGGCAATCTTTTGCTCAATCTTTCGTCTCAGCCAGGCCTTTAAGGCCCTGCGGGTCTGGGGAAAGAGGAGCATAATCCCCAGGCAGTCGGTCAGCAGTCCGGGGGTGATGAGGAGTGCCCCTGCCAGTAGGAGGAGTACCCCGTCAAATAGGGCCTCTGCGGGCAGGATTCCTTGCTCCACCTCGCTGAGGAGTCGGCGGAGTAGAGCAAGCCCCTGCCTCTTGGCCAGGACAGCGCCCAGAAACCCTGTGCCAAAGACCGCCCCGAGGGTGGGCCAGAGTCCTATCACCTGCCCCAGTCTGAGCAATAGATAAAACTCCGTCAGGGGTACGAATGTAAAGAAGAGGAAGAGTTTGAGGAACATGGAATTCTCTAGTTTATATTATATTGAGTCCTAATTCTTTTGCCCTTTCTTCCAGGTCTTTTATTGGTACATCTCCCCTCTCACCTTTGAAGTAGCAAATTAGTGGGTATAAAGAGCTAGGGGCTTTAAGATAAAATATCACCCTGAAGCCTCCGCTTTTACCTCTTTTCAAGTCAGAACTACTGACCCTTAATTTGTAAAGCTTGCCTTTGCCTCCAGGGATGGCATCGCCAATAATCTTACTACTTTGTACTTTGGCAAGGGCTTCTTGTATATCGTTTCCACACCTACGAATTAGTGCATCTAGGTCAGTTTGTACTTTAGCAAGGGCTTCTTGTATATCGTTTCTTATTTGAGGATACTTTTTGGCAAGGCGGGTGAGGTCTTTTTCAAAAGTGGAACTGCTATGAATTATGAATGATGTAGCCACTCATTAAGCTCTTCTTTGGCCCTGGAGCTTACATCGGGCGGGAGTTCCCCGAGAGCTTGCTCTACGCTTCGCTTAAAAGTGGGACTTAGAGCCAGCTCCACGTTCTCAAGAAGGTCCTCAAGTCTTTCACACGTCTGACGTAGCTCAGGCAAGAGGGACTTCAGGAAAACCTTGACGGCAATAGTTTTTTCACAAAGCTCAAGGATGCAGTGCAGTTCCTCAATAAAGGTACGAAGGTCCGACCTGATATGTTTCAATTGAGAAATATCCTCAACCCTGTGGATATCCTTTTCTAACAATTCTAGATAGGGTCTACTGCCCTTTAAAGCTTTGTCTATCGCATCCCTTACGATGAGGAGTCGCTTTATCTTGGCCCAAATACCCCTTTCTCTTAGCAATTCAATTACATCTTTATAGCGGTAGGTAGGGGGGGCATCCAGTAAACTTGTTGACATTCCTTTTCGTCTCCTTTTTCCTAGCTTAATTTATTCACATTCAGGTTTGTTTGTCAAGACAGAAATCTATCTTACTTCCGGGCCTCCTGGTTTCCATCTATACCATAAGAACCCCGCCAGTGAGGCCCCTAGGGTGTCAAAGGTCCAGTCCACCACGTCCGAATTCCTGCCAGGCACGAAATATTGGTGTACCTCATCGCTAGCCCCATATAAAGAACTGGCGATTATAGAAAACAGTATCACCTTTTTAATGGGCCTTACGGGTTCGCCTGGCCTACCGGCAGACTGTGCCCAGCAGATGAGGAGGCAGAGTATGGCATATTCTACGGTGTGGATGGGTTTATCAATTTGGGGTATTGGGATATAGGGGACGGGCAGGGGCAGGGAAGAGGCCACGAAGATTAGTCCTGCGTACGTGGTGGCAGGTATCCACCTCAGCCATGCAGGGGCAGTGAAAGGTTCCACCTGGACTACTCCCCTTCCAACTTCCCCCGGAAGTACTTTAGCCAGTACTTCACCTCATGCTCAGGGAGTTCTTGATACTTGCCGCTGGGCTCCTTGGTGGAGCCAAATTTCTCCTTCTTCAGGGTGTGGGTTACCTTCTTGTAAAATTCATCAGGAGGGCTTGTGTGACAGCCCGACCGGCTGGCCGCCCTAAGTATGCTGTTATCGGAGGTGACTACGGTAATCTCTCCGGGGTTCGGGAAGACCTGTATCAGGGAGATTATGTCCTCATCGGCCGTAGTGGCCTTGGAGAACATAACTTTTATCCCCTGAAAGAGTTGTTTTGTGGGGCCGGGCTGATACCCCTTCTGTTCCCTACCGTCAAAGACCACGGTGAAGTCCTGGTTGGTGATGAGTTTGTAGCGGGCCAGGAGGGAGAGGAGTTCCTCCCTGGCCTTTTCCAGGCTAGACCTCTCAACAGCCCCCTCCAGCCTGGGGATCTTGAAGATGAAGTTGTAACCGTCAATGACGTTTAGCATGGATAATCCTAATCAGTTCAAGGATTACACCGTTTAGGGCATGTGGAAAACCGCTAGCTTACCGTCTTTCTCGGAAAGTAAATTTTTACTCAGAAGTTTATTTAGGTCTCTGAGTCTGGTACGTGAGGTGCGTCTATGATAGAGTGCGGTGTACCAGGGTTGTAATTCCAATTCTTTCTTACTAATCGGCCCTTGACTTAAGAGTTGCAAGAGTATTGTGTACTGTCGCGGATTTATATCTTTAGTCCGCAATAATTGCAAGGAATAATCCCTGGAAGCCATTGTTCTAACAAAACCTATGACCCTGTCCTTCGTTTCTTCAACTGCCCCCAGAAAACCATCTAAGAAGAACTTTACAAATGGATAATGGGCATTTGGGTCTTTTTTCTCTAACGCCCTTCTGCACTGATTAAACAGGCTAAAGTATTGTTCTATGTGATTCCTATAGTAATTGGCCATACGGAAGGGGGCGTGGAGATAGCCTCCTGCCTTTAGAATCATTGCCTCCAGCACTCGCCCTACACGACCATTGCCATCCCAAAAGGGGTGAATAAGTTCAAAATAGAAATGCACGATGGGTGCAATAATCAAAGGGCTTTCTTTCTTTGTTTCTTCGGAATCCATCCATTGAACAAGGGCAGTCATTAAAGTTTGTATGTCTTGCAGTGTCTTTGGTGGGCGGTATACTCCCCCGGTCCGTTCATTCCCTACTTTGGTCGGAACATCAAGTTTTAGATTGTCCCTATAGAATCCAGGAACATTGTAACAATGTGGTATATCTTTGGTAACAAGCTCATGGATTTTTTTAATATACTTCTCTGTTAGTCTGAAGTCTGGTTTTTGAGACTCTCTCCTTGCATAGTCGTATGCCTCCTTCATGTTTGCAGAGGCCCGCTGGTTAACCGTCTTTATCTCCTCCGGTGAAAGTTCTAACACCTCCGCTACTGCCTCCTCACTCTCAAGGGCTGTACCTTCTATGCTTGTAGTGCTATATATTGAAGAGGCAACTATTTCTTTATCTAGGAGTTCCACTACCATGGGGAATGTCTGGGGTAATTCCTCGTAAGCACGGTGGGCGTAGTATATCTGTAACAAGAGGTTTTGAATATCGGCCTGTGTCTTATCCAGAAAAACCCCAAATTCTATATAGCCCGATTTTTGCGTCACAACTTTCAAAGAGTTTGTCATCAAATTTGTCATATATTATTACTTTGTAACTAACTGTGTTTCAATCTATTATAAAAATTTTTTATTCTTTGTGGTGTTCAAAATGTCAGTGTTATTTTACAGGTTGTTGGCACTACTGTCAAGTTGTAAATCCGCCTTAGGCTGACCAATCTTTCATCTTACAATTTACAATCCATAACCCTTAACAACCCCCTCCCGCATCACCACCCTCCCTCCTACCATGGTAAGGACGGCCTGGCCCTTTAGCCTCCAGCCCTCAAAGGGGCAGTTCCGGGCAAGGGATTGGAATCTTTTGCCTTCTACTATCCATTCCCTTTCCATATCTATTACGGTTATGTCCGCCGGACCCCCCACGGCCAGACTGCCGCCTCCCAAGCCAAAAATCCTGGCAGGGTTGGTGGACATCAGCCTTACGGCCTCCTTCAGGGATATAAGGCCCGGGTGGATCAGCCCGGTAAGCACCACACCCAGTGTGGTCTCCAGTCCAATTAGACCCGGGGCACCGGCCCTCTTATCCTCCTCCCTGTGTGGGGCATGGTCGGAGGCAATGGCGTCAATTGTACCATCTTTAATGGCCCTTTGTAGTGCGGTGCAGTCCTCTTTCTTCCTGAGGGGGGGATTGACGGTGAAGGGCAGTCCATGAGGCCCTCTACTGGTCTCGTCAAGGAAGAGGTGATGGGGGGTGACCTCACAGGTAATCCTCCCTTTACCGTCCTTTTTGGCCTCCTCAATTATCTGGATGGACTCGGCCAGGCTGACGTGGGATACGTGCACCTTTACGCCTGCGGTGCTACCGCCCCCTATCTCCTGGGCCAGTCGTAAGTCCCTGGCAATGAATCCAGGCTCGTTGTGGAAGGGTTCTCTGGGCTGGAAGCCCAGTCCTTTTGGCTTCCTGGCCAGGGAAAAGCCCGAATCCTCACAGTGGAGGCTGAGTGGTAGTTGATGTTTGGCGGCCCGACGGCAGGCCTCTCTCATAAGTTGTTCCTCCACGATGGGGTTACCGTCCTCGGAGAGGGCCACGACTAAGGGATGGCCTTTCAGGGCCTTGAAGTCCGTCAACACCTCCCCCTCCCTCCCCCTGGTCATGGACGCCTTGGCATACACCCTGCACAGGGCCTCCCTCTCCACCTTCTCCCTGAGGGCCTCAAGCCTCTCTGGAGAGTCCAGTGGTGGTTTGGTGTTGGGTTCACAGATAACGGTAGTAAAACCGCCCGTAACCGCCGCCCTGGTGCCTGAGGCAATGGTCTCCCTCTGGCACTCCTCAAAGTCCCTGAGGTGTACGTGGCAGTCAATAAGCCCGGGCACCACGTATTTGCCACCTACATTAATCACCTCTTCCCCCTCTTCGGGGGTGAGGTCAGGGGCAATCAGTGATATGCGGCCTCCCTTTACAAGTATGTCAGTTACCGAGTCCAGCCCGGTGGCAGGGTCAATCACATGGCCGTTTTTGAGGAGGAGTGGTTGGAGGTTAATTAGGGTCATGCCTTATCCCATTCCTCACTACTTATGCCTGCCTGTCTAAGTATCTCTTTAACCAGGCTTATGTGTACGTCTCCACTGCCATGGGGATTGGGGACACGAATCTTCTTTTTGCCCTTTAGCATAAATTGATGTTTGCCTCCCGAAAAAGGGCCTGAATATCGTAGGGGCGAACGGCCGTTCGCCCCTACTCCTTTCTCTTAATAGAGGACACCATAATCAGGTAGTGGCTATCTCCTTTATCCTTATTTCAATACCCTTTACCACGGGGATGGGGTCTTTATCTCTCAATTTGAGAATGAGCCACTCTTCTAAGACTTCCACGAGTTCTTTTCTGCATTCCTCCACTGTCTTACCGTTAGCCCAAACCCCTTCAAAACCCGGAATTTCTGCAAACCAGGTCCCGTCCTCCAATTTTTTGTACTCCGCCTTTTCCAATGCCCCTTGAATGTATTCAACTAGCATGGTTTCACCTCCCGCAATCGGGCTAAATTAGTCTAACAAAGGGTAAAATAAAAGGATTTTTTATCTATCCCTCCAGCGTCGGCACCCCCAACAACTCCCCGAGGGGACACTCCCTGCACCTCGGGTTTCTGGGCTTGCAGTAGTCCTTTCCCACCTTCACCAGGAGGGCGTGGTATTCATTGTAAAGCTGTACGTCTTTGGGCAAATTGTCCTCAAAGAAGGACTTTATCTCCTCATACGTACTATCCTCCGGGATGAGGAGGTGGCGGGAGAGTACGCGATAGGTGTAGGCATCCACTACAAAGGAGGGCGTATCTCCGGCATAGAGGAGGATGGAATCCGCCGTCTCCCGGCCTATGCCCTTGACGGAGAGGAGTCCTTCCCGAAGGGGATCCAATTTCTCAGAGAACATCTCCTTCAGGTTGCCATTATAGTTTTCAAAGAACCAGTCAATGAGGTTCTTCAGCCGTTTTGCTTTGACGTTGAAGTAGCCGGCGGGGCGGATAAGCTGGGCCAGTTCGGGCAGTTTAGTTCTATGTAGGCCCTCTGGGCTTAGCTTTCCTGCCGCCTTAAGGTTCTGTATCGCCCTTTCTACGTTGCCCCAGTTAGTGTTCTGTGCGAGTACCGCCCCCACCAGCACCTCAAACGGCCCATCCCCCGGCCACCACCCCTGGGGCCCAAAGGCCTTGAATAGCTCGCGGTATATCTTCATGAGGGTATCCGATGTCTTCATCTCTGCCCATATTAACAGGGAGAACGGGAAAATCAATGGCCAGGACTAGGGAGTAGTCAGTAGCTAGTAGCTAGTAGCAAGGAGAAAAATTCAACCCTAGCTACTGGCTACTAACTACTAGCTACTTGTTTGGAAAGTCCTTGACATTCCTCCCGTTTCTGCTAAATTTCTAGCCACCTTTATAGGACTATGTAGGGGCATCCGCCTGAGGCGGATCGCGCCTATTTACGGAATCCATTGACTGTGTCAATGGACAAATTAAATCGTAGGGGGTTTGATTTATCAAACCACACCTTTCAGGAGAGACGGATGGCGGAGAGGAAAGAAAACTGGCAGGATATGTACTACGCCTTCTGGAGCGCCTTTGACATTAAGAGGGTGTTCCTCGGGTTCCTGGGGATGGTGATGACCCTCCTGTGGGTATCTGGGGTCCTCTGGGCATTCTCCGCGGTGGGATTTATCAGTACGGGTCCTTCTACCTTTTTGGTTACCCTTCTCCAACCCCCCACGGTAGCGGCCTGCCAGTTCCTCAATGCCTTTAGTGCGGCCTTTACCTCAGGGGATTGGAGGGCTTACCTGCCCCTGGCCTTCATGCTCTTTGGTCTCCTGGCCATCTGGTCACTAGCCGGTGGTGCCATAACCAGGGTAGCCTCTCTGGATTATGCCAGGGGGAGCGGTATCGGGTATGGGGGTTCTCTCAGATACTCAACCTCAAAATTCTGGTCCTACTACTGGGCCCCCGTGGCCCCTACACTCGGTGCCCTCTTCTTTGTCCTGCTTAACGGGATTGCCGGCCTACTGGGAAAGATAAAGTTCCTAGAAATCCTTGTGGTCCTGGGCTTCCCCATCATACTGATGTTTAGTTTCTTGACCCTATTTGTGGTGGTTATCGGTGTAATAGGCTGCTGGCTTATGATTCCTACAATAAGTGCTGACGGCTCTGATGCCTTTGACTCCATGAGCCGGGCCTATTCCTATGTATTATCCCAGCCTCTTAAATATTTTACCTACCTTGCCTCAGCCGTGGTCTTTGGGGTGTTCGCCCTGGCCGTTGCCTCTACGGCCGCCAACCTCCTGGTACAGACCAGCTTTGCCACAGTGGGACTCGGTATGGGGCAGAAGTTTCAGACCATTGTGGGGGCCATGAATGGGGTAGTACAGCCCGTCGGGCTGTCTGCCAATTACAGCCTCCCCATGCAGATAAAGATGGCCTTCTCAAGCCTCCAATCCACCACCATGACCCTCACCGCCATAGGCCTCCTGGCCTATCTCTTGTTGTTAAAGCTGGTGGTCTGGTCTATAGCCGCCGCCTATATAGGCTCGGCCCAGACGGTGCTGTATCTCCTGATGAGA